>JACCWJ010000022.1 GCA_013697705.1 Gammaproteobacteria bacterium
GTGGATAACTCTCGCAAGCTCGAGTTACCCACATACCCACAGGCTCAACAAATATTTTATTAATTTTAAGAGGGTGATATCTCCTAAAATTTAATTGGTTGCTGGTCTAGACATGGGGGTCACTTAAGAGTTCAAGTAGTTCTAGGAGAAGGTCGTCACTTTTTAGATTCTGCTACACATATCTTTAAAAAACATCTTAGTGTTAGACAGCAGGTGAAGAACCTTCATAACATACAAGTTAATACTGCCGATAATGTGCCTGTGGATGTTAAGGCAGATGTTTTTTATGAAATTACAGATCCTGATCTCGCTCTTCGATCACTTGAAGATATTAATACAGCTGTTGTGGAAAGAGCCGAAAATGCACTTGCTTCGGTATTTATGCATCATTCCTTAAAGGAAATTTCTCCTATCTCATTAAACATTGATGCAAAAATTGATTCTCAGCAGATTTTGAACATAGATGAAGATTCTGGTAAAAGAAGCAAACATGCACCTGTTGGCATTAATAATATAGTGCGTGAATTTGTAGCAGCATTATCAACCAATTTAAGTAAAGTAGGGATCAAATTACTTAATGTCGGGATTAATTCATTAACCATTACAGATAAAGCGCTGCAAAAGGAAATGGGACAACAGGCTGTAACATGGGCTACAACGGCTGCTGCATTCCAAATGGCCGAAAATAATAAAAAAATCACTATCACTACTGCTGAAGGTGCTGCACAATCAGTTGTATTAAAGGCTCAGGCGGAAGCGGACGCTGCCAGGGTACGTGCGCAAGGTTTTGTTGATGCCGGAAAGATTATTAATGAAGCCCCATTTGCAAAACAAATGATGTTTTTCGGAGCTCAGAAAGAAATCGCATCAGCAGCAAATACTGTAGTGTATCCAATGGACCTTCAAACTCCTCCTCAATTTGCTTTACCACTTTCACCAACCCGTTAATCATAATATAGCTTGATACGCAGCCAAAACCTGGCTGCGTTCTCTTACCTTTCTAAAAGCCACCAGCTTATTTTCGCAATCTAATAGGGTGGAGTAAAATATAATACCTATACACGCAACAAGAAGTGGCTTCTAATACACTTCTTTGATTATGTGCAATTTATCCTCTGCCTACGGAGTTGTTATTATTATTTTTCTCAGGGTTATTATTATCGACATGCAACCTAGCCCATATACTTTTTAGGTCCAGCTTCACCAATTCCGTATAAATCTTTTTGATTTTTTCTCCTGCATCGGTATTTTCATAAACGAGTGGTTGGGTAATGTGAGCGCGTGATTCCAATTGCTGAAGTAAAGTTCTAGCGCTTACAAGCTCAGAATTTTCTTTAAAAAAAGTTGAATTTGTTCTATGAGCAGGAATTACGATATGAGGAGGTATTGATTCTGTTTGGCAAATCATACTAGCTAGTTGAGCTTTTAATAGCACATAAGTAATCAAAGGTTTGATTGATGCTGAAATTGCATTTTCAAACTGATCATCTGTAAAATTAGCATGATTAAGTACAGATTGAACTATATGAAAATAGCCTCTACTCGCAGCAAATCTGAGTATGGATTCCCCTGCAGTATTAGATTGTCTTTTAACGTAATGTGCAGAACGATCAAAGCTATATTGGGAGAATAAAAAATCTATGATTGATAAATGGCCACATACTAAGCCGTAATTCAAAGGAAGCTCGCGTTTTCCGTTTATATAATGTGAGGCATGAATATCAGCGTTAAATTCATTAACTAACATTTTTAGAATATCAAGATGCCCGTGTCTGCAAGCGACGTGAATAGGGGATAACGTGCCAGGTGCAACATTCACATTCGCTCCTTTTTCAATTAATAAACGTGCCATTTCCTCAAGGCCATATTTCACTGCTAAATGAAGTGGCATATAGCCATTTTCTGAGTGACAGTTTAAATTCTGAGTGCTTATCTCTAATATTTTTTTTACAGCTTCAATTTGATTAAAAGATACTGCTAGCGGTAAGTCACATGAATCAATAGCAAATTCTATTTCCTCGAGATTTTTTTTATTTTCCTTATTTTCATTTTTTAAAACTTTGTAAAAGTGCCGCCACATTGTGTCGTCTTTTTTCTCTGCTATTAATCCAATTAGATTAATCGTCCCTATATGTGTGTTTTCCAAAAGACTAAATGTTATTTCTTCCATTTGTAGGGCATTTAGGTCTCGATCATGAATAAGCCTTATTATTCTTTTTACCTGAGGGCTAAAATCTTTATATTCACTTTTGTAAACGGCTATAAACCGCTCTCGATCGATAGAGATGTTACTGTTGATAAAATTTTCCCCATTACGTTTAACAAAGTAAAAATTTTTTCGTCTTTGCTGTTGCCAGAAAGAGGCAGTATGAAGATCTACCGTGCCAGTTAATATGGCCATTTTTTTGCATGTTATGCTCAAACTTAAGTAATCATAATAAGTTGTGAAGAACGCTATTGATAACATCAGTTCTGGGGGCAGGCCGCACCAGTTAAACGTGTCTTTCGGGTGGTTGAGTTCAGGGTTGTTTTGTGCCACTTACTACCTCTAAATATTATATAAAATGGTTTGCCATTTAATCATATAAATTTTAAAAATACTGTCATGGGTGTGTTTATTTTTCATGAATATGCACAAAAAATATTATTACTCATTTGAATTTTTTGGGGTGTCATTAATTTTATAATCTTTCATCAGGGCGACGAAATACACAAGCGCTATTTAAAACGCCTTAAAAATATTTAACGATGTATAGTAAAATGGAATAGAGAGTTTTTGAATTGGATTTATCGTGTGCAGAGAGAAATACGAGAACCTCCCCGCGAGGGGAGGTTTAAGAATTATTAACCTTCTTCTCGCTGAGTCTGTTTTCTGGCAAAGTTAACGCGGATGGTTCGTCCGTGTAATTCTTTTCCATTCATATTGAGGGCTTCTTTTGCTTGTTCTGGGTCAATAAAGGTTACAAAGCCAAACCCTTTAGAACGTCCAGATTCGCGATCTTTAATGATTTTTGCTTCTGTAATTTCACCGTAGGCAGAAAATGCAGTGATAAGGTCTTTGGTGTCGAGTCCGTAAGCAAGATTGCTTACAAAGATAGTTGTTTGAGACATAAGGGCTCCTGATACATAATAAAAAAAACTTTCATGGCAGTTAATCTAAAAGCAGCTAACAAACTGATTAAAAGAGCAATAAGCAATGAATCACCCAAATAGTAGTATATATTCTAGAGGCAGGCAAGTATTTTGAACCCGCTTCTGGCCAGAAATAGTGCCTGCTAGCAGGGTAAATGGTATAGAATTGCTTATCTATTTGATGGCTTGTGAGTGGTAGGAAGAGAGGTATTTTAATGTCAGTAATGAGTGCAAATTTTCCGCAGTCAAGAATGCGTCGCTTAAGATCGCATCCGCGGATTCAAGATTTAATTCGAGAAACAGAATTACAGGTGAATGATTTAATTTTTCCGCTATTTATTCACCATGGTGAAGGTATCAAAAATCCGATAAGTTCAATGCCGGGGATTTTTCAAATTAGTAATGATTATCTCGCAGCGGAGATAGCAGAGATAGAATCTCTCGGTATTCCTGGCGTTATATTATTTGGCATTCCAGAAGAGAAAGATCCCGAAGGGCTTTGTTCACTTGATTCTCAAGGTCTTATCCAAACTGCGATTAGAACCATAAAAAATGTCGCCCCCCAGTTACTAGTGATTTCAGATCTTTGTTTATGCGAATACACTGACCATGGACATTGTGGCGTGGTGAGTGATCGGACAGGACCACTCGATGTGGATAATGATTTGACCTTGGACATTTTAGTTAAGCAAGCAATCAGTCACGCTGAAGCAGGAGCAGATATTATTGCGCCCAGCGGTATGATCGATGGAATGGTGCAGGCTATTCGAAAAGCTTTAGATCAAGCTGGGTATGAATATCTACCCATTTTAAGTTATGCAATTAAATATTGCTCTTCCCTATACGGTCCTTTCAGAGAAGCTGCACAAGGAGCTCCTCAGTTTGGCAATCGAAGAACTTATCAGATGGATCCCGCCAATGGCAGGGAAGCGCTAAGAGAAGCTTCGCTCGACTTACACGAAGGCGCCGATATGCTAATGGTTAAACCCGCGCATGCTTACTTAGATGTTATCTGGCAAGTTAAGCAAAAATTCCCAGAGGTTCCTTTGGGGGCTTATCATGTGAGTGGTGAATATGCGATGATCAAGGCTGCCGCACAAAATAAGTGGTTAGATGAAAAAAAAGTAGCACTGGAAATTTTAACAGGTATTAAACGTGCAGGCGCAGATTTTATAATCACCTACTTTGCCAAAGAAATGGCTTATTGGTTAAAAAAATGAGTAAAACAAAAACGATTTATGCCTGTCAACATTGCGGTGCGCAAGCCCCAAAATGGGCAGGTCAATGCAGTGATTGCGGCAAATGGAATACCTTGATTGAAGATATTCTTACCTCCACTTCCCATAATCCTCGCTTTCAAGGCTACGCCAATGAAGTAACCAGCGTGCCCACCTTGCTATCGGAGGTTAAATTAAATGAATTAAGCAGAATTGGGTCGGGTCTTGAGGAGTTGGATTTGGTATTAGGAGGAGGGTTAGTGTCGGGATCCGTTATATTAATCGGTGGTGACCCTGGAATAGGTAAATCGACACTCTTATTACAAACGCTGTGTCATTTAAGTGAAAATCTCCCTTGTTTGTATGTCACGGGTGAAGAGTCACTGCAACAAGTAACTTTGCGTGCAAAAAGATTGCAACTTCCAGAAACTAAACTTCATTTATTAGCTGAAACACATGTCGAAAAAATTATCCAAATTGCGATGCGTGAAAAACCTAAAATAATGGTAATTGATTCGATACAAACTATTTTCACCGAAAGTATACAATCAGCGCCGGGAGGGGTTTCGCAAGTAAGGGAAAGCGCCGCTCAACTAGTGCGTTATGCAAAGCAATCCGGATGTGTGATGTTTTTGGTGGGACATGTCACTAAGGAAGGTACCCTCGCTGGGCCCCGGGTGTTAGAACACATGGTAGACACTGTCCTTTATTTTGAGGGTGAAAGTGACAATCGTTATCGTATTATTCGTGCAGTCAAAAATCGTTTTGGTGCCGTAAATGAACTGGGTGTTTTTGCAATGACCGATAAAGGATTGCGTCAAGTGAACAATCCTTCAGCCATCTTTTTATCTCACTATCAACATTCAGTTCCTGGCAGTAGTGTCATGGTGACCTGGGAGGGCAGCCGTCCTTTATTGGTTGAAATACAAGCATTAGTGGACGACAGTCATCTCGCTAATCCCAGGAGAGTTACTGTTGGTTTTGAGCATAATCGATTAGCTATGCTACTGGCCGTGTTGCATCGTCATGGGGGTATCGCCACCTATCAACAAGATGTTTTCGTCAATGTCGTTGGGGGCGTTAAGGTTACCGAAACGGGTATAGATTTAGCGCTTTTGCTAGCGGTGCTATCAAGTTTGAAGAACCGTCCTCTTACTTCTGAGTTAATTGTATTTGGAGAAGTCGGTTTGGCAGGCGAAATACGCCCGGTGCAAAGTGGACAAGAGCGCCTGCGTGAAGCCTCCAAGCATGGCTTTAAGACGGCGATTGTCCCCACTGCAAATGCCCCCAAGCGGCCCATCCCTCATTTGAAGGTCATTGCAGTGAGCCATCTTCGAGAAGCGCTCGAGCAGGTCTAATAATAAGAGAAGGTTTATTTGGATTGTTACTAGCACCATTTTAACCTATAGCCTATAATTTGCGTCTCTACCCAGCCGATCCCTCGAGGAGTGAATCAATGTTGCAAAATGATCTCTCAATTTCAGAATATGATCCTGAATTGTGGAATGCTATTGAGTCGGAGGCGCATCGCCAGGAGCAGCACATCGAACTGATTGCCTCTGAAAATTATGCTAGTTTGCGCGTTTTAGATGCCCAAGGCTCTGTATTGACCAACAAATATGCAGAAGGTTATCCCGGCAAGCGCTATTATGGGGGCTGCGAATATGTCGATGTAGCAGAACAACTTGCTATCAATCGCGCTAAAGAATTATTCGGTGCGGATTACGCTAACGTTCAACCGCATTCTGGGTCTCAAGCCAATGCAGCTGTCTATATGGCATTGTTAAATCCCGGCGATACCTTTCTCGGGATGAGTTTGGCGCATGGGGGACATTTAACCCACGGGTCAAAAGTAAATTTTTCAGGAAAAATTTATAATCCTGTCCTCTATGGACTTGATCCAGAAACAGGCGAAATCAATTACGACGAGGTAGAAAGATTAGCTCATGAACATCAGCCAAAATTAATAATGGCGGGTTTTTCGGCCTATTCTCGCATTGTTGATTGGCAACGTTTTCGAGAAATTGCCGATGCGGTGAATGCCTATTTCGTGGTAGACATGGCCCATGTTGCAGGATTAGTGGCTGTAGGTTTGTATCCATCTCCGGTGCAAATCGCTGATGTCACTACGTCTACTACCCACAAAACGTTGCGCGGTCCTCGGGGTGGTTTGATCCTTGCTAAAGCGAACCCCGATATTGAAAAAAAGCTAAACTCTGCCGTATTTCCTGGTTTGCAAGGCGGTCCGCTGATGCATGTTATTGCAGCGAAGGCCGTCGCTTTCAAAGAAGCTTTATACCCTGAGTTCAAAGCCTATCAGCAACAAGTTCTTAAAAACGCAAAAATGATGGCCCAAACCTTTTGCGAAAGAGGCTATACGATTGTGTCCGGTGGCACAGATAATCATTTATTTCTGGTTGATTTAACCGAGAAGAATATTACGGGAAAAGAGGCGGAAACCGCATTAGGGCTGGCGCATATCACGGTTAATAAAAATTCAATTCCTAATGACACACGTTCTCCCTTCATCACGAGTGGGCTGCGTATCGGAACCCCTGCGGTTACCACGCGAGGCTTCACAGAGTTGGAATGCACTATTTTATCTCAATGGATCTGCGATATTTTAGATGACATACAGAATGAACAAACCATCGCCGATGTTAGGCAGCAGGTTTCTGAAATTTGTGAACGCTTTCCTGTGTATGTTTAATATTCCCGCGTATTACGTTATGATCCCCTATTAATAAATCTTACATATGGTGATAAATGCATTGCCCTTTTTGTGCTGCCGAAGATTCCAAAGTTATTGACTCCAGATTAGTGAGTGAAAACAATCAAATCCGTCGTCGGCGTGAATGTACACGTTGCAAGGAACGTTTTACTACTTATGAGACAGCTGAACTTATATTACCGAGAATTATAAAAAATGATGGCAAAAGAAGCCCCTTTGATGAATATAAATTGCGAGCGGGAATGCTACGAGCACTAGAGAAAAGGCCTGTGAGTGTTGAGGTTATAGAAGGTGCGATTAATCGTATCCTGCATAAATTACGCTCTTCTGGCGAAAAAGAAATCACCTCGAAGTTTATCGGTGAGTTGGTCATGCGCGAGCTGCGCGGAATGGATCAAGTGGCTTATGTGCGTTTTGCCTCTGTATACCGCAGTTTTCAAGATGTAAATGCTTTTAAAGAAGAAATCAATCGACTAGAAATTAACCAAGAAGAAATTGATGAGCAAACATAAATCTATAGAACGCCATAAGGCGCGTGAATTTGCTATGCAGGCGATCTATCAATGGCAGTATACCCAAGACTCGCCAACAGAAATTGAGCTGCAGTTTCGTGCCGACAATGACATGACTACCGCAGATACAGACTACTTTAGTGAGCTGTTACATAAAATACCTAAGCATCTTATCCAGATAGATGAATATATCGAAAAAGTGATTGATCGACCTTTTCATGAACTCAACCCTGTTGAGTTAGCTATTTTACGTATTGCTATTTATGAGTTTATTTATCGCCATGATGTCCCTTATAAAGTAGTTATTAATGAAGCGCTGCAAGTCACTAAAACATTTGGCGCTACAGAGGCCTTTAAATACGTCAATGGTGTCCTAGACACGCTCGCTGCTGAACTACGGCCTTTGGAAGTAACATTACATCGTTCTAAAGGTCCGGCTGCACCTAAAAAGAAGGCTGAATAATGCCATTAGGCGAGTTTGACATTATAGACAACTATTTTAATAAAAAGAGGCACCGTAGAGACGTTTTAGTTGGTATTGGAGATGATTGTGCCATCCTAACTCCTCCTTCAGATAAAAATATTCTCGTCACTATCGACACACTAAATCTGAATACGCATTTTTTCCCGGATACCGATCCGGCAGATATAGGGTATAAATCTCTTGCCGTTAGCTTAAGCGATTTAGCCGCCATGGGAGGAGAGCCGGCATGGACTTTACTTGCCCTTAGCTTACCCGAAGCGGATGAACACTGGCTGGAAAAGTTTTCCAGCGGATTTTTTGCTGCGATGGATCCTTTTAATATGGATCTGGTGGGCGGGAATATCGCTAGAGGCCCGCTTTCAATTACGACCCAGCTTATTGGTTTCACGGACAAAGAAAAGCATCTTACCCGCTCTGGGGCAAAAACGGATGATCTTATTTACGTAACAGGTGTAATAGGCGATGCTGCCTTAGCATTAGCCCTGCACAATAATCAAATTAAAGAGGCTTTATTCACCGCAGAAGAAACCGAATTCTTAATGAATCGTCTTTGGCGTCCCCCCTCTCGGATTCAAGAAGGACAATCGATTAAGCCTATAGCTAACGCTGCGATTGATATTTCCGATGGATTACTTGCCGACCTAGGTCATCTCTTAACTCAAAGTAACGTGGGAGCCACGGTATATGCTGACAAAATTCCCTTTTCGGCCAGTTTGGGAAAAGTCGATCCCTTACTAAGAAGTAACCTATTGTTAAGTGAAGGGGATGATTATGAACTCTGCTTTACCATTTCGCCGGATAACGTGGCCTTATTAGATGAATTATCTGAACGTCATCATTTCAAATTTACTTGTATAGGACAGATAAATAACCGTTTGGGCTTAAGAGTAAAGGATAAGCGGGGTCATAATCTGGATGTTGAAAAGATGGGTTATCAACATTTTTGAGGTGATATGACTAAACAAATCTCGCGAGAAGTATTCACCGATCCCATTACCTTCCTGTCTTTTGGCTTTGGCACCGGGCTCTTACCCTCTATGCCGGGTACTTGGGGTACCTTAATTGCCATTCCCTTTTATTTGTTGTTTCGCTCATTTCCCTGGCAACTCTATTTGGCACTGGTTTTGGTTACCTTTGTTGTTGGTATTTGGATGTGTGAGCAAACAGAAAAGAAATGCGGTGTGCATGATGATCCTGGCATTGTATGGGATGAGCTTGTCGGATATTGGACGACAATGTTTCTTGCCCCCGCGGGGTTATTCTGGGTCATCATCGGATTTTTGTTATTTCGCTTTTTTGACATTTTTAAACCTTGGCCGATTGGGTGGTTAAATAGACATGCTTCCGGTGGTTGGGGAGTCATGATTGATGACTTTGTGGCAGGCATATTTTCCTTTATTTTATTACAAATTTTAGCCTGGATTATTTCCGTTCTCATTGGCTAATGAGAGGAAGTACTTCTCATATGAGTTGTATGTCATTGAATTGTAATGGTTGCTGGTTGGTGCTCAAAGTTATTAACAAAGTCTGTGGATAACTTTGTGGAGAAAATATCAATAACTCTCCTAAACCCTTGTTCTAATTTGATCTATTTAAATTGACTAGTTTTTAAGCATGTAAATAAAGTATATATTAATCAACGAGTTAATATTTAAAGGGCTGCTAAAGTTAAAGAGAAGGATCCTTGCTAAGTTTTATTAACTTTTTAGTTAACACTGTGTATAAATAAATCGTTACCCTCTTATAACTTATGTCGTTGAGCCCCTTGTTTTGTTTAAATCAAAGGCCTAGTAACTGATTTAAAATCACTACTAATGAGAATTTGGCAACAACATTCAGCCAAATATGGATGTTCGCATCGAGAGGCTAACAGTCACATTCAGGAAGGGATATGCTGAAGACATTAATCATTGATCAAGGGACGACAAGTACGCGCGCCATGCTTTTTACCCCTCACGGAGAGCCGATCTCCTCTCATCAAATCGAACTTAAACAATACTTTCCCCAATCTGGATGGGTGGAGCATGACCCCGAGGAAATTTGGTCAGCAGTCAAGACATGCTGTGCAACTCTTTTAGCAACCATGCCCAGAAATAAGGTTGTGTTAGGCATTACCAATCAACGTGAAACCACCATTTTGTGGGACAAAGACTCTGGGGAACCCATCAGCCGCGCGATTGTTTGGCAAGATCGTCGGACTGCCGATTACTGCAATCAGCTTAAGGGCGAGCAATTAGAGCCTATTATCTATCAAAAAACAGGCCTATTGCTCGACCCTTATTTTTCCGCCTCGAAAATTAAATGGCTATTAAATAACATCCCTCACGCATTTGAACGAGCAAAGAAAGGTAAACTTCTTTTCGGTACTATTGATAGTTTTTTACTTTGGCGGCTGACAGGCGGTAAGGTACACGCCACGGATGTTACCAATGCGTCAAGAACCGCTTTATTGAACATCCAGACAAGACAATGGGATGATGACTTACTTGAAATTTTTGCCATACCGCGGCAAATATTGCCGATGGTTAAAAATAATATTGATGATTTCGGAACAACCGCTGAGAAGATGTTTGGCTACGCTATTCCTATTGTCGCCATGATGGGGGATCAACAAGCAGCCATGATTGGGCAAGGTTGTCTCAATGAGGGTGATGCAAAATGTACCTATGGTACCGGCTGTTTTTTAATGATCAACACCGGTGAAAAGAGGGTGGTTTCAACGAATAGATTACTCAACACGATCGCTTTTTCCTTAAACGATATTGTTAATTATGCCAATGAGGGTAGCATTTTTGCGGCAGGTAGCATTATCAAATGGTTTCGCGATGGTCTTAAAATAATTCAAACAGCCGCTGAAACTGAAATTCTCGCAAACAGTCTCTCCAGTAATGAGGGTGTTTATTTAGTGCCTGCCTTCACAGGGCTGGGTGCCCCTTATTGGGACGCGAATGTCAGAGGTGCGCTTTACGGGTTAACCCGAGACACCCAACGCGCTCATATTGTAAGGGCAGGCTTAGAAGCGATCGCTTATCAGACTAAGGACTTGTTAGCAAATGAAGCTATTGTCTTAAAACAGCTAAAAGTAGATGGTGGGGTGACCGGCAATAAATGGTTGATGCAATTTTTAGCCGACATCTTACAAATACCTATCGTGGTGAGTCCGCTTCAAGAAGCCACGGCCCTCGGAGTCGCTTATCTCGCTTCGCTAAGTATCGGTCAGATTAAATCTTTAGAAGAGATCACTGCTTTTTCTCAGCCCGGAAAAATGTTTACCCCAACCATGGTTCTTAATCAGGCACTAGAACTTTACGCTAAGTGGCAAGTTGCGATTGAAAAAACGCGGTAGTTATTTAGCGTAACTACTCGCCCCTAGAAGTGGACGTCCTAGCCAACGAATCACTTTGGGTGCGAGTAGATACTATTTAGCTACCAATCTTTAAAATATTGTTTTGATTGAAGTTATCGTCCGCAGGCTGTTGGTTATTGTTGTTGATATCAGCTTCAGCGTTAATCAACTGAGCATTGGCTACCTTAGCTTTCGGTAAGCTATCAGTGACTACATCAATTGCAAAGTCTAATAAGCAGCGCATTTCACCCAATTGGTTACCTTTGAAATTATTCCGACAATTTTCTAGATTACTTAAGAGTTTCCTCAATTCATCGTTGGTCCCGGTATTCAAATTAATACCATCAAAGACCTTGTCCATTACGTCATGATGGTGGCGAAAAAAGTAGGTTACGGGGCGGCTGTATGCCTTAAATAGTTTGCGTAGACACGTTGCTAGATTCACAGCTGGTTGCTGTAAGGTATGCAATTGTTGCACGAGATTGTGATATTTTTCTATGTATTCCACGCTTTCGTCTAAGGACTTGTGTACCATCACATAATAATTACTCTTGAAAGCAAACATAGAAAGTTTACCACAGTTACTACTTCTCAATATGGCGGTAATTTTGTTCATGCCCTTCACATCCATGTCCTTTCTGAAATCGTTGTCCAATATACTGATAAGCAAAAATTCTATTTTCTCGTGCTTGTTTAGAAGGTGAGGTAAGAGTATCTGATCTCTTGCTTCCAGATCGTGGGCAGCTGCACTAGGAAAGACTAAGTTTTTGAGAGGTTGAGGGCTAGTCCATGCTCCTTTCTCCGTTAATAATTTGACAATGTCATGAGAAATGGGCTTGAGCATTAACGCCATAGTTAAGGGGGTAAAAATTCGGTGGATTGTTTCCTCAAAAGTATTCGTATAGGTTGCTGATGTCATATAGGAATTTGGATCTGCTCCTTGCTCAAGAAAATTCTGTACCGCGTTTTGATCTCTGGCTACTACCGCTTTGAATAAAAGCTTATGGCTATCTATTAACTCTTTATATTTGAATTCAATGTCCTTCTCACGGCAATAAGAAATAAGATAAGAAATAATGTTGTATTTGCCAGCTTTTGCGGCAGTTTCACTTAACTTTGTAATCAGTGAAGCATCAAGAGGAGTATCCGGATTTTTTTCTAACCAAAATTTTAATATTTGAAGATTATTGGAGTCTACTACTCGCGAGAAAGGGATTGGCGGAATTTTTGTATAGAGTTGCAATAAGCTTACATGGCTAAGTTCCACAGGATTATTCTTAAAGTACCCTTCTAAATGCACAAACACATTCAGGTGCTGGGCTCCGAAAGTTATATTCATCCCGGTGTGTATCTCTGAGAAAGAAATGTTTGTGTTTTCGCAATAGTCCAAGATGGCTAGGAGGGGGTTTTTAATAGAGGTGGCCAATGTACTTTCTGTAAGAAGAACTTTTGCAATAGCATGATTGTTGGTTTGCAAAGCGATATCAAGCAGAGTGAAGCCATTCTCGTCCTCACCCTCATCTGAGAGGCGAGCAACATCTAGCAAAGTGTGTCCATCATTGGCTGAGGGGGAGGCCAATTTTTCTTTAAAATACATGAAGGCGTCATAATCGCCTGCTCGTATTACGTGTGATAGCAAATGGTTGTTTTTGATTATACTTAGCAGCTGAGAGCTATACTCACTCCCCACTTTAGCATGGTCGAGATAAACTTGTGCTATTTTATAGCGGCCATTGCTTACAGCCGACAAAAAAATACAATTTTTTAAACTGTCATGGCATTCGGGTAAAAGTAGTCTGAGGATTTCAAGTGATTCATTATTTGCCGCTATCATTAAGGCATTATCTAAATCTTTTATCTCATTATGATCTGCATTGATAAATTTCCTAACTAGATCAGTGTTGCCATTATGAACGGCATATTCAAGTGGCAGCCGCCCTAAACCATCTTCTTTTTTGAATAATGGTTTTTGCGTTGGACGATCTAGTGGGAATAAGCGGAGTATTTCTCCGCGATCATTGCTACGAATAGCGCGATGGAAATCTTTTTCCTCCTTAGTTAATTCTCTCACTGCTGTAGAGGTCAACGCGTCAGCGGTTTGTATGTCATTATTATGTAAAGATAGTCTAGTTACATCTTCAGGTAAAAAATGAGATATCACTTCCTTAGATTTTTTCGATTGAAAGCTAACTACTCCTTCCCGCAGGTATCGGCAAACTTGCGCGAGTTGCCCTAAGTCTTTGGTCTTTGTTGAAAAGATTACCCTTTCGAGGATCTCTTTGGGTAAAGTGGCCAGTTTATCTGTTGGCTCGTTATTTTCAAGTTCGTTTTCATTGGTAAACATAGACTTCTCTCGTCGCTAAATTAATATATTAATTAAACATATTATAGAATAGGTTTATTAAATTAATATTAAATGGATTTATCCCATTCATCAGTGTCATGGCAACCGCATCAAAAACCCCCTTGACAAACATTTGAGGCTTGAATTTCCCTGGATTTCGCTACGCTACATCCAGGCTACTTTGAGGGTGTTGTAGCCTGGATGTAGCGTAGCGAAATCCAGGG
>JACCWJ010000023.1 GCA_013697705.1 Gammaproteobacteria bacterium
CAGAATTTACGATAATGATGTACGTGGGAGAGGGGAAATACGGATGCATGATTGCCAGAATTTACGATAATGATGTACGTGGGAGAGGGGAAATACGGATGCATGATTGTCAGAATTTACGATAAAATTTTATGTAGGAGAGGGTAAGAACTTTTTATCAAACTCTGCGCTACGAAAATCCCCTGTATACATTTCCCCCTCTCCCGCGTAAAGGACTATCTCATCAGCCCATTCGCGGGAGAGGGCTGGGGTGAGGGCCCTTAAAAATCTGCAACAATCCTACTTCTCTGCAGAACCACTTCGAGAAGATTTATTCTTTAATATATTCTTTAAGTTCGTAGAGTATATTAAGAGCCTCTTTTGCAGTTAGGTCATCAGGATTCAATGCTTTTAATCGATCTCGGATGATTAATGAGCTGTTATTTTCAAATAACTTCAATTGTTGCGGTGCGACAGAGTGGTTAGAAGGTTGCCTTTCTAATTCTGCCAACTTTTGCCTAGCCAAATGTATTACCTGTTTGGGAACGCCTGCGAGTTCTGCTACTTGCAAGCCATAGCTTTGGCTTGCTGGTCCTTCTGCAACATGATGGAGAAAAACAATTTTATCGTCATGTTCAATTGCATTTAGATGCACATTTTGAATAGAGGGATACATCTCCGGTAAGGAAGTGAGTTCAAAATAGTGTGTCGCAAATAAGGTAAAAGCATTAATTTTTTCCACTAGATAGGCGGCTGAGGACCAGGCAAGAGACAGTCCGTCGAAGGTGCTAGTGCCCCTGCCTATTTCATCGAGTAATACCAAACTTGAAGCAGTAGCATTATGTAAAATATTTGCGGCTTCGGTCATTTCAACCATGAAAGTTGATTTACCACTGGCCAAGTCATCTGCTGCCCCAATTCGAGTAAATATACGATCAATGGGTCCAATAATGGCCTCCTGAGCGGGTACGTAGCTACCTATGTAGGCAAGTAATACGATTAACGCGGTCTGGCGCATATAGGTCGATTTACCCCCCATATTCGGCCCTGTAATAATGAGCATTTTTTGTGAATCACTCAAAGACAAATCGTTGGGAATAAAGGGGTCTTTATTTACTTGCTCAATAACCGGGTGGCGACCCTTATGGATTGTTATGCCTGCAATGTTGGTAAGGGTGGGACAAGCTAGATTTAAGTTTAATGCCCGTTCAGCTAAATTACATAAGACATCAATTTGAGCTATTGCCTCAGCGGTATCCTGTAGGGGTTTTATTTCTTGAAAGATAATGTCTATTAGTTCGTCATAAAGCAATTTTTCACGTGCTAATGCCTTGCCTCGACTACTGAGTACTTTTTCCTCAAAAACTTTCAACTCAGGAGTAATATATCTTTCTGCATTTTTTATGGTTTGTCTTCGGATATATTCGGGGGGAGCTTGATGGGCTTGGCCTCGACTTATTTCAATATAAAATCCATGGATTCGATTAAAACCTACTTTGAGAGTGGAAATGCCAGTCCGTTGTTTTTCCCTTGTTTCAAGGTCGATCAGGTATTGGCTACAATCCTCGCTCAGACTTCTAAGTTCATCGAGTTCTGAATCATAGAGTGCAGCAATAACGCCACCTTCTCTTAGAACAACTGGAGGGCATTCCACCACTGCGCGCAACAAGATGTCATAGAGATTTTTGAAACAAGGTATTCGGTCATGAAGTCCACTTAGAAGAGGAGAGGAATTCTCAAGGCTAGTATTCATCAGGACTTTAATTTGTGGTAATAAATGTAGCGCGTCGCGTAACTGCGCTAAATCTCGAGGTCTGGCGGTTTTAAGTGCAATTCTTGCGACAATCCGTTCAATATCCCCCATTTGGGTGAGGAGCTGTTGCACGGATTCGAACAAATAATTATCTAAAAGATAGCCCACTGCTTGCTGACGTAATTTGAGTACTTCATGATCTCGGATAGGGCGCGTTAACCAACGTACTAATAGTCGAGCCCCCATCGCTGTTTTAGTCTGATTGAAAATACTGAGCAGGGTATGTTCCTGTCCGCCCCTGAGATTCGCAGTAAGTTCAAGATTCCGCTGAGAGGCTGCATCAATAATGACAGCTTCCTCTCGGCTTTCCATTTTTAATGCCTGAATATGAGGCAGCGTTTGTTTTTGAGTATATCTAACGTATTGCAGAAGACATCCTGCAGCGCATAAAGCGATGTCGTGTAACTGATTTATACCAAAACCCGCTAAATCTTGCGTATCAAATTGTTCGCATAACAGCTTTCGAGAAATGGTAAGGTCAAATTCCCACGCAGGTCGTGATCGACAACCTTTATGTGATATTAAATTCGACAGGAGTTCGCTTGAGTCATTTACTAAAATTTCAGAAGGTTTAAGTCTTTCGAGTTCGCTTAACAGCGATTCATATCCTTTTAAGACTTGGATCGAAAATCTCCCGCTCGTCACATCTAAATACGCAAGGCCATATTGATGAGCGTCCTTATGGATTGCTGCTAACAAATTATCTTTTTTATCTTCAAGTAAAGCATCGTCGCTGACGGTTCCCGGTGTAAGAATACGTGTTACCTGTCTTTCGATGGGACCTTTTGAGGCATTTGGATCACCCACTTGCTCACAAATGACAACGGACTCCCCACTCTTTATTAACCTGCTTAAATAATTTTCGACAGCATGATAAGGAACGCCAGCCATGGGTATGGGCTGACCCGATGATTGTCCTCGTGCGGTGAGTGTGATATCCAGAAGACGTGCTGCTTTAGTAGCGTCTTCAAAGAAGAGTTCGTAAAAATCTCCCATACGGTAAAAGAGCAAGGTGTCAGGATATTCCGCTTTAATGCGTAAATACTGTTGCATCATGGGAGTGTGGGAGCTGGTCATTTGTTTTTTTTGTACGTCCATCAAGGGATTTTAACGAAGAGGTTACAATCACTCTAGTTTTTTTTAAACTATCTCAGCTTCAGGTGTTTTAAAATAAGGTGGGAAGATGAATCAGAATGGCGGATCGCAAGTAGAGACAGTTTTAACAGAGCTGGCGCAAATTTTTCCACAGAAATCTTTGATGCTGGTGACGGCAGAATCTTGTACCGGGGGAGGCGTCGCCTACGAGGTGACTTCAATCCCTGGAAGCTCTGGTTGGTTTGAAAGAGGTTTTGTGACTTATAGCAATTTATCAAAAATTCAAATGTTAGGGGTGAAGGAGAGTGCTCTGGAGCAATGGGGCGCAGTGAGCCGAGAGGTTGTTCGTCAAATGGCCGAAGGCGCCATCCAATTCAGTGATGCCAATATTAGCCTTTCTATTACGGGAATTGCGGGGCCAGAGGGTGATAGCGAGGGAAAACCGGTGGGCACTTGTTGGTTTGGATGGTCAGGAACGGCATTTGGAACAATCAGTAAAGAAAAACTATTTTCGGGTGGGCGTAAGCAAGTACGAAACCAGGCTATCTTATTTTCGTTGCAGGAACTTTTAACCTTGGTTAAAACCCATTTTTAGTCGTTCCAGGTCCACCCGCGTTGTTCCGTGACTTGACCTTTATTTTAGCCACTTTTTTTATGACTACTGTATGTCAAAGGCCATGATTTATGGAATAATAAGCATCTTTAAAATTTACCTGGGGGTTTGTGATGGATGATAATAAAAAAAAGGCGTTGGGTGCTGCGTTAAGTCAAATCGAGAAGCAGTTTGGTAAAGGCGCGGTAATGCGACTTGGCGATAAACCTATTGAAGGTGAAGATGCCATCCCCACGGGTTCGTTAGGGTTAGATATTGCATTGGGCATCGGTGGCTTACCAAGAGGTCGAATTGTTGAAATTTACGGTCCTGAATCTTCTGGTAAAACCACATTAACTCTCCAAGTCATTGCCGAATGCCAAAAGGGAAAAGGCTCCGCTGCTTTTATCGACGCAGAGCATGCACTAGATCCTTCTTATGCTGAAAAACTCGGGGTAAATGTAGATGAACTATTAGTATCTCAACCAGATACTGGCGAACAAGCCTTAGAAATTGCCGACATGTTAGTGCGCTCTAGTGCTATAGATGTAATTGTTATCGACTCGGTAGCCGCTTTAACTCCAAAAGCTGAGATCGAAGGCGAAATGGGTGATCAACATATGGGTTTACAAGCACGATTGATGTCACAAGCGTTGCGTAAACTTACCGCTAATATAAAACGGTCAAATACATTGGTTATCTTCATTAATCAAATCCGGATGAAAATAGGCGTCATGTTTGGTAGCCCTGAAACCACAACGGGCGGTAACGCATTAAAATTTTATGCGTCTGTTCGCCTCGATATTCGTCGAATTGGTGCAATCAAAAAAGGCGATGAAATTTTAGGAAGTGAAACACGAGTTAAAGTGGTGAAAAATAAAGTAGCGCCCCCATTCAAGCAAACTGAATTTGATATTATGTATGGGGAAGGTATTTCTCGAGAAGGTGAAATTATTGAGCTGGGTGCGCTACATGGTTTTGTTGAAAAATCCGGTGCTTGGTATAGCTATAACGGAACAAGAATTGGTCAAGGCAAAGATAATGTGCGTAATTTCTTAAAAGAAAACCCAGAGATTACGAAGGAAATTGAAACATTAATTCGAGGCAAATTAATTAATCCTCAGACACGAAGTGTGAGTGCTGCATCCCAAATTGAAGAAGATATTGAAGCTTAAAAATTTTTTTGAAGCGAAGGAGTCTGCTTTAAGATTACTAGCTCGCAGAGATTATGGGTTCCATGAATTAAAACAAAGACTTCGTAAAGGCGGTTTTGAAGAACCCATCATCAGCCAAGTACTAGAAGCTCTCATAGAATTAGATCTGCAAAACGATGAGCGCTTTGCAGAATCTTATGTTCGAAGAAGAGTAGCAAAAGGCTTTGGCCCATTACATATTTCTAATGAGTTAATAAAATTGCAAATTACCGAGCATTTAATTCAGCGAGAGATAGGTAAATATAGCGAAGAATGGCAGACAATCATTAAACAGCTGTATTTAAAAAAATTTGGAAAAAAATCTACTGCAACTTCAAGTTTAAAAGAGCAATCAAAACACATTCGATTTTTTCAAAGTAGAGGCTTTAGTTTTACCCTCATTAAAGAAGCTTTGAGTCCTGAATAAATAAGGATATTCCGTCGTCCCGTGAACAACTATCCACCACGACTGTTAGCCTAATTGTCCCGTGTTAAACTTGGTAGCGGGAAGATTTGTAATATAAATTGAGATCTATATGAATAGTAATGAATTACGAGATAAATTTTTAAATTATTTTCAGCAATTAAAACATCAGGTTGTTGCAAGCAGTGCTTTAGTGCCCGAAGAAGATCCTAGTTTATTATTTACCAATGCCGGAATGGTGCAATTTAAGGATTATTTTTTAGGGAAAAAAACGCCTCCCTATTTGGCAGCGGTAAGTGCGCAGCGATGCGTGCGCGCGGGTGGCAAGCACAATGATCTTGAAAATGTGGGTTATACCGCAAGACATCATACTTTTTTTGAAATGCTGGGGAATTTTAGCTTTGGAGATTATTTCAAAAAAGAAGCGATAACCTATGCATGGAATTTTCTCACCAAAGAATTAAATCTAGCCCCTGAAAAACTGTGGGTAACGGTGTATGTGAATGATGATGAAGCTGCCGATATTTGGCTTAAAGACATAAAGGTTGATCCTAATCGATTTTCACGCTGTGGCGAAAACGATAATTTTTGGTCGATGGGAGATACGGGTCCTTGTGGTCCATGTACGGAAATTTTTTATGATCATGGTCCTGAAATACCGGGAGGTCCCCCGGGGTCTCACGAAGCAGATGGCGATCGATACATTGAGATATGGAATCTTGTTTTCATGCAATTTAATAGAGATGCAAGTGGAAAACTTACGCCTCTACCCAAACCTGCTGTAGACACGGGAATGGGCCTAGAACGAGTTGCGGCAATTATGCAGAATGTCCACAACAACTATGACATTGATACATTTAGACACCTTATTTCGGAAGTCGCAAAAATTGCTCACAGGAAGGATACCGATAATACCTCGCTTAGAGTAATTGCAGATCATATTCGTTCTTGTGCTTTCTTAATTGTTGACGGTGTAACGCCATCAAATGAAGGTCGTGGCTATGTCTTACGTCGCATTATACGAAGAGCAATTCGTCATGGGAATAAATTAGGAATACAAGAACCTTTTTTTTATAAATTAGTCCCCGTGTTAGTCGCAGAAATGGGTCAAGCTTATCCTGAGTTGAAAAAAGCAGAGCAACATACACAACATGTACTGCACCGCGAAGAAGAACAATTCGCAAATACGCTTGAACTGGGGCTGAAATTATTAGAGCAAGAGATTGCAAAATTGCCCAATAACATTTTACCTGGAGAGGTGGTATTTAAACTATATGATACCTATGGTTTCCCTCCAGATCTTACTGGAGACATTGCGCGTGAGAAAAATCTCATTGTCGATTTTCCAGGTTTCGAAAAAGAAATGACCCTGCAAAGACAAAAGTCTCAAGACGCCAGTAAGTTTTCTATGGAAGCAGGTCAAGATTTGCAGGTGGAGGGTGAAACAGAATTTACTGGCCATGAACAGCTGAGTGACGAATCCACGGTCACTGCGCTATTTAATGCCAATGAAGCGGTACAAGAAATACAGACAGGGCAAGAGACCGTCGTTATTTTAAATAGAACGCCTTTCTATGCCGAAGCAGGTGGTCAAGTAGGAGACTGTGGATATCTCTATTTTGAAGGCGGTTCATTCAAAGTTGTCGACACAAAAAAGAGAGGATTGGTTTATTTGCACCACGGGCAGATTGAATCCGGCACTTTACGCGTTGGCATGAAAGTGAATGCGGAAGTAGATTCATCACGCAAAGCCATTATGGTCAATCATACCGCAACGCACTTATTACATTCAGCGCTAAGAAGAATAATCGGCGAGCACGTCATTCAAAAAGGGTCATTAGTCGCTGCCGATCGTTTGCGATTTGATTTTGCTCATTATGAACCCCTCACTTCTGAACAGATTTATACGATTGAATCATTGGTTAATAGACAAATTTCGGCTAATTTATCTGCAAATATTGAGTTTATGACCCCCGATGAGGCTGTTAAAAAAGGCGCGGTTGCGTTATTTGGCGAAAAATATGGGAAAGAAGTTAGAGTCCTTAGTTTAGGTGAGTTTTCTATGGAGCTATGTGGTGGGACCCATGTTAATAATACTGCTGAAATTGGGCTTTTTAAGATCATTTCAGAAACAGGTGTCGCTTCTGGAATCCGCAGAGTAGAAGCGCTTACGGCAGAAAAAGCCTTCGAATGGTTGTGTAAATCTGATGCAGATCTGCACAAAATTGCGGATATTTTAAAGATTCCGCGTGAAAATATAGTTGAGAAATTAGATCAAACCCTGCAACATAGTCGATCTTTAGAAAAAGAGGTAGAAAAGCTCAAGCAACAACTCGCTTTAACTCGAAGTAAAGACCTTCTTTCTGATATTGTTGACGTCGATGGTGTTAAAGTAGTGGCCACCACATTAGAAGGTGCTGATTCAAAGATTTTGCGAGATGCTGTGGATAATCTAAAAGATCAATTAGGGAACGGTGTTATTATGCTGGCCTCTATAGATCAAGATAAAATCATATTAAACGCAGGCGTCACTAAAACTTGCAGTAGTAAAATCCATGCAGGTGAATTAGTGAATTTTGTTGCACAACAAGTCGGTGGTAAAGGTGGTGGAAGACCTGATATGGCGCAAGGAGGAGGAGCGGAGCTAGAGAATTTAGACAAAGCACTTGCTTCGGTCGTACCTTGGGTCAAGGCGAGATTATAGTTATTAAAGAACAATCGATGTAAATATTATGGCTTTAATTGTACAAAAATATGGTGGCTCCTCCGTTGGCAGCCTTGATCGAATTCAAGGGGTCGCAGAAAAAGTTATCACTGCAAAAGAAGAGGGACATGATGTCATTGTAGTCCTCTCTGCTATGACAGGGGAGACTGATAGGCTAATCCAATTAGCTAAAGCCATACACGAGCGGCCGAACCCCCGTGAATATGATGTTTTAGTTTCGACTGGGGAACAAGTTACTATTGCATTGTTGTGCATAGCACTACAAGCGCGCGGATTTGAAGCGAGATCCTATACCGGCTGGCAAGCGGGCATTGAAACCTGCAGTACGCATAAAAAAGCTAGGATTACCAAAATAAATGGCCAATGTATTAAAAAAGATTTGTCCCAGGGAAAAATCCCAGTAGTCGCTGGTTTCCAGGGAGTAGATAGTTCGGGAAATATTACCACGCTGGGTCGTGGAGGTTCTGACACCACTGCGGTAGCGCTTGCTGCTGCTTTTAAAGCGAAAGAGTGCCAGATTTTTACCGATGTTGATGGTGTCTATACAACTGACCCACGTATCGTTCCTGAGGCAAGACGATTGCCAATCGTAACATTTGAGGAAATGTTAGAATTGGCTAGTTTAGGAGCTAAGGTGCTCCAAATTAGAGCCGTAGAATTTGCTGGTAAATATAATGTTCCAGTACGGGTTTTATCAACGTTCAAAGATGGACCGGGGACATTAATTACTTTTGAGGATACCACTATGGAACAAGCACTTGTTTCAGGAATAGCTTTTGATCGGAATCAAGCCAAGATAACAATGCTCGGAATTCCAGATGCTCCCGGTGTTGCGAGATATATATTAGGAGCGGTGAGCGAAAATAATATTGATGTTGATATGATTGTGCAAAATGTCCCTGGAGCGGATCAAACAATTGACTTCAGCTTCACGATTCAGCGAGATGATTTTTCTTCGGCGCTTGAAATACTTAAAGAAGTTTCCTTTAAGCTCGGGGCCAAGGGTGTTATTGGTGACGATAAAATCGCTAAACTGTCTATTGTAGGGGTTGGGATGCGCTCACACGCCGGCGTTGCCACCACTATGTTTAAAGCGTTAGGAGAAGAGGGAATCAATATTCAGCTTATTTCAACTTCAGAAATTAAAATTTCTGTAGTGGTTAATGAAAAGCACTTAGAAACAGGGACAAGGTGTTTGCACTCAGCTTTTGGCTTACACCTTGATACCAAGCAGGAACTTGTGAAGTTTTTAGACAATAGCAATTAAAATTCTGCCCTCCCTGGCAAAAATTTTTGAAATCTAGACTACAATATAGTCAATTAAAAATTCTTGCCCCAGTTCATACTTAAAATTAGTTAATTTTTTTACTAATCTGTTTGAAAAAGGGACTTTTAGTCGGAACTTTAAGAAAGTCTTAAGTTTTTTTGTCTATACTACTCGTGATAGTGTGTTTAAAATTCTAAATAGAGACGTATTTGTTTCTAGCTAGAAGCAAATAAAGGAATTGATAGGAGAATTTGTAATGCTTATTTTAACACGACGTATTGGAGAATCGATCATTATTGGAGATGATATTACGATTACCGTACTAGGAGTGAAGGGCAACCAGGTGCGGTTAGGGGTTAATGCGCCTAAAACAGTATCCGTCCATCGTGAAGAGATTTATCGACGAATCCAACAAGAACAAACGCCCAATGACAGCGAGCCATTAGTAATTGATACTGGCTCCAATGAAAAGACTGAAGACAAGGATAAGGATTCAGAATAATCTATTGAATGGATTAGATATGCTATCTTCTAAGGAACCCTCCTTAATTGTCTGTATCTTTGACTTCTGAAATAGCCTTCTTTAAGAATTGTGTACTTCTAAATTTAATAAATTGAGGTAGAGTATTTATTACTGATCAAGTCAGTGATATTATCTCCTGCCATTGGAGAGATGGCCGAGCGGCTGAAGGCGCTCCCCTGCTAAGGGAGTATGGGAGTAAAATTCCATCGAGGGTTCGAATCCCTCTCTCTCCGCCAAAAATGCGCCCGTAGCTCAGTTGGATAGAGTACCTGGCTACGAACCAGGTGGTCGGGAGTTCGAATCTCTCCGGGCGCGCCATATAATCAATGACTTAGCCAACATTCCGAACCTCCTCATTTCCTGACTGTGACAAAATCGTGACACTTATTCTTTCGGAAGCTTCTTTTAGATGGTCACTACTAAGGTGTGCATACCTTAATACCATTTCAAATGAAGCCCATCCTCCTAGCTGCTGAAGCTCTTGGAGGCTGGTGCCGTGTTGCACGTGCCAACTTGCCCAAGTATGGCGCAAATCATGCCATCGAAAGCTTTCAATTCCTGCTCGCTTTAAGCCCTTCTTCCAGGCCTTAGTATTGCATTCAGAAATTGGATTTCCCTTATAGACAAAAATATACTGACTATGTTTGCCTAATTGCCGGCGTATGATTGCAACTGCGTCACTGTTCAATGGAACTGGAATAGCCTTTTTAGCTTTTGCTTGATCGGGATGTATCCAAGCATGCCGTTTGACTAAATCGATATCGCCCCATTGCAGCCCAGTGATATTAGACATCCTTAACCCCGTAGATAAGGCAAAAGCTGCCATATCTGCAAGGTGCGATGGAAGATTTTGGATCAGTTTTTGAGCCTCTTCCTTGGTAATCCATCTTATGCGTCGATTATCTTCTTTAAGCATGCGGATAATGGGCGCCCGATCTATCCACTCCCACTCACGTTCAGCCTTTCTGAGTATAGCTCTGACAACTTCCAACATCCGATTCACTGTTGAGGGCTTGACACCTTCACTCAGCTTCACAGATGTGATTTTATCAAGTATACCTCTGGTGATTTCTCGCATCTTTTTATTTCTTAAAAATGGATCCAGCCACCGAAGATGCGCTTTATCATCATCAAGGCTTTTTTTATGTTGAGACTCATTTAACCAGCGAATTACAGCATCCAACCAAATATGATCTGCCTTTTCTTGGAGGAAGTCTTTCCTCCATGCATCAGCTTTTATATGATCGTGCAGCCTTTGTGCCGCTGTTTTGTTTGAAGTCCCAGTTGATTTTCGTATTCTTTTTCCTTCGTGGCAGATGTTAATCCACCAGACATTGTCTCGTTTGTAGAGTGACATAGGTTTCTCCTATCAGGATCACCCCACGATACTTTAGCAGGAGAAGCATAAAGGGATCGGAGGTATTCGGCAAGATCATCTTCACAAAAGCACCAACGTTTTCCTGGCTTGGCTCCTGGCACCTCGCCATTGGCAACTTTCCTTCTGAGCGCGCTCGGTGTCATTTTCAAAAAAAAGCGGCTTCCTTTAAGTCAAGAGTCTTAATGCTCATTGTAATAAACCTATAAAAATTGTGGTTCAAAATGAGCTTTATACCAAAACTTGACGCAACATGTGTTGTGGATTACGTAAAATCTGTTGTGAATTACATGGATAAGTAAGGATATGCCAATACCATTAGACAAGCAGGAGGATATCTCGAATACCACTTGAACTGTTAATAGCATGATTATAATTGGCGAAACGCTCTAAGTTGTAAATGAGAGCTCGAAACATCTGTATCACCATTGCTTCGTTAAAAAATCCCAATTTAATATAGTGCCTCGGAACAACATAGCTAGAAAGAAGATACTCCTTCTTGGTGGGGAGAAAGCCTCAAGCTAAAGAAGTTTGTAAAAGCTCAATCATGCGTATAGCTGAACGCTTAGATTAATCCCTATTTATCAAAAGCAGAAAAAATGTGATTTTGATAGCTCATAGTTGCTGCTTGCTCCTTTGCCATTTTGTCTGGAAATATGTCTAATACGCCGCTTTCTATGCCATCACAAGTTTCCATAGCAATTTGCAGCGGTGTTGCTTTCTCTACATCAATATTTTTTGTCATTTGAGTATCAACATATCCTGGATAAACACCATAAATTTTTAAGTTAGTTCCTTCGCTTTCTTTTCTGAGGGCTTGTGTAAGAAAATGAGCAGCTGATTTTGATGCGCAATAGGTTCCTAATTTCAAAATTAAAGTAAAACTTGCAACAGAGAGTATATTAACGATACAAGCGGATTGTTGTGATTTTAGGGCATCCCAAAAGGCATGACATAAATTATGAACGCCGAAATAATTAACAGCCATTTCAAATTGAGCCGCTTGAAGTGATTTTTCATCTGTAAAACGTGTGGCACATTCAACTCCAGCGTTATTGAATAAAATGTCTGTATCACCACATAATTTCTGACACTCTAAAACATTATTAATATCAGTCACATCCAAATTGATAGGAACAACTAGGTCAGGATAGGTTGTATGCAAGGCCTTTAAATTATCGATATTTATACCTAGGCCTTTACCTGTTTTTTCTCTCACTAACCTGCTATAATGATGATTATTATGAGCATTAACTCTAATTATTGGTTAAAATATTGATCATTATGAGCAGAAAAACCACAAAATCATTGCCGTCATTGCAGCGTCTTTTGAAAGAGCTTGGAGAAAATATCCATCTGGCTCGTTTACGCAGGAGATTTTCTGCTGCCATGGTTGCAGAACGAGCAGGAATGGCGCGTAATACATTGCGAGCGATTGAGCGAGGGGATCCAAGTGTAACGCTGGGTGCATATGTAAACGTGCTATTTTCTCTGGGGCTTGAAAAGGACCTGCGCCTAGTAGGGCGAGACGATGAGTTAGGCCGAAAACTTCAAGATGCTGATTTGCCTATAAAAGCGCGTGCACCACGATTAAAGCGCGAAAGCCAGAGTAAGAAAGTCAATGACAAAGACTAAGCGACGAGATATTGAAGTTTATGCACACTGGGTGGGTTTATCGGAACCAACCTTCATGGGCATTTTATATGCTACACCTTCTCGAGGAGAAGAAGTTTTCTCATTTGAATATGATGAAAATTGGCTCCGAAGCGACCAAGCTCATAACTTAGATCCCTCTTTGCAACTCTATTCTGGTATTCAATATGCACCCCAAAACCAAAATTTCAGTGTTTTTCTTGATTCTTCTCCAGATAGATGGGGTCGCACT
Source organism: Gammaproteobacteria bacterium (assembly GCA_013697705.1). NCBI lineage: Bacteria > Pseudomonadati > Pseudomonadota > Gammaproteobacteria > Gammaproteobacteria bacterium. The sequence continues at coordinate 12,872 of JACCWJ010000023.1, forward strand.
TTAATGGACCGCCGAGAAGCGCAACTTGCTCGGCAAGAAGGAAGAATAAACCGTAATCTTTTGGAATCAGATTATCTTTTAGGTGTTTATGATGAACATCGAATAGGGGGCCTTCGGTTTCGTACAAGTAGAGGAGATGATTTTCTAGATAATAATAAAGAACTAGCTTCGCCTCCTTGGACTTCACTGCGTGAATTGGAGCAAGCAAGCTGGGAGTTAGAGAAAGAAGATGCAGTAAATAATTCAAATTATTCAAAATGGCTACAAATGTTAATTACACCAGGCTCTTCTTTGGGCGGTGCTCGTCCAAAAGCAAGCGTTATTGATGAGGATAAACATTTGTGGATTGCGAAATTTCCGAGTTCTCATGACGACATTGATATTGGTGTTTGGGAAATGGTGGTAAACAATCTTGCACAACGAGCTGGAATTATCACTGCACAAGCAACTTTGCGACGATTTAATGGTTCACATCATACCTTTCTTAGTAAACGTTTTGATCGAACAGGAAGAGGTGAACGGATACATTACGCTTCGGCATTAACACTGTTACAGCGCAGGGATGGGCACGATGCTGCTTTAGGTGCGAGCTATCTAGAGCTTGCTGAATTTTTGATACAAAATGGATCGCACGCAAAAAAAGACCTAGAACAATTATGGCGAAGAATTATTTTCTTTATCTGCATATCTAATACTGACGATCATTTAAGAAACCACAGCTTTATTCTTCAGCCCGATGGTTGGGTATTATCCCCAGCATACGACATAAATCCAGTAGCGAGTGGAAATGGATTGAAACTTAATATAAACGAAACTGATAACTCGCAAGATATTAAGTTGGCGTTAGAAGTATCCGAGTATTTTCGATTGAAGACTGACCAAGCTGGTAAGATAGTTTCTGAAGTAATTAGAGTGGTTAAGCAATGGCGTCAAGAAGCCAGTATGCTAAAAGTATCGACAAGTCAGCAAGACCGTATGGCCCGTGCTTTTCGAATTGCAGATGAATTTATTTGAAACTCTTTCATATTTTCAGCAGATAAATTCTGTGTAATTCCCTGTGTAATCATGCCAAGAAGAAAAGATTTTTGCCAGTAAATGAGAGAATGATAAAGAACAAGCTAGAGGCAAAAACCAGCAAATATCAAATAGTTAAGCAATTTCCAGGAATCTTTAGACCATCCAGCCACCCCATTCGTAATCAGGAGGTCGGCGCTTCGATTCCGCCTTCCGGCATTTGTCATTGAGGATTCCGAAAGATTGCCCTTTCATAGCCGAAGCTTCGTGGAGCACCCTTGGGCACTAAGAGATAAAAAACTGCAACAAACTACAATATCCCCTCGAACGATTAACAAAGAGCCAGTACAATTCTGCCAGGTAATTTGAGTCATGTGATTCCTTTGATAGAGGTAGAGAAAAATGAGCAATACAGAACACAAGCTTGGGCTGCCATTGGAATATCAACAAATGTCGGAATATTTCGATGCGCATAATATCAGTGAACACACTGAAGCTAAAAATGCTCTGATTGAGAAACTGCTAAGAGAGCAAAAAGTAAAAACAGTTCTGGATATGACTTGTGGAACAGGCTCGCAAGTTTTTTATCTTGCCGAACGAGACTATGAAGTCATGGGTACTGATTTCAGTCCTGCTTTGCTTGAACAAGCTCGAAGTAAAGCCAAAAAAATGAATCGTGATCTTACTTTTATTGACGGTGATATACGGAATATAAAAGTAGGAAAATTTGATGCGGTTATTACTATTTTTAATGCCATTGGCCATCTCACTAAAATGGATTTTGAAAAGGCACTACAGAATATCCACGCTAATCTCAAAGAGGGCGGAATATATATTTTTGATATTTTTAATCTGCAAGCGATTACGGATGACGTTATTGATAGTTTTGCAATGGATGTTAAGAGCATTGTGAAGGGCGTCAATATACGCAATATTCAACATTCTGAGATTGATAAAGAAAATGGTCTTCTGATTTCCCATGATCATTACACAATTTCTAAAGGCGACGGTGAGCCAGAAATACACACGAATAGTTTCAGTCTACAAATTTATACCTTCGCAGAATTGCAAGCAATGCTTAAGCGCAACGGATTTAAAGTTATAAATCAATATGACATGGATGGAAGTGAGTTTGTGGCTGACAAAAGTCTGAATATCTTAACCGTGGCGAAAAAGAAAAGTGGCTAACTCTTAAACACAGAGATAAATAACAACCAAGAATTTAAGTTAACCGCAACTGTTGTTTTGCAGGTTAAGCGAATTGTATTTCTAACAATGATATAATTGAGCAATCTTTAAACTAATAAATGTAGACGACAATGACAAACCAACTGACTCCCTCTTTAAGACACTTCTTAATCAATGTGATAAAGCCCTATAAGCAACTGTTATCTATAATGGCGCTCATAGGTTTATTTTGGGCTTTAATCAACACATTTATGCCCTATATGCTTAAACTTATCATTGATCACGTGGTGGACTTTAAAGGGAATAAAACAGATTTATTTAAGACAACCGAGCCCTATATTTATGGGTATATCGCTCTTTGGATAGCGCTTTGTCTTAATATGCGCCTTTTGGATTGGGTGAAATTAAAATTATTTCCAAATGTTCGAGAAGCTGTCATGTCCAAGATGTTTAAGTATCTTAATCAACATTCGCATCATTATTTTCAGAATAATTTTTCAGGAAGTTTAATAAATAAAATTACTGACATGCAAAGTGGTGTGATCGACATCTTTATGAACCTGGACGATATTTATGCACAAACGCTTGGTTTAAGTGTCGCTATTATCACTTTGTTATTTATCCATCCTATTTTTTCAGCGATTTTATTGGGATGGGCCTTCGCATTTCTTTTAATTACTTTTCTTTTTCTAAAACCAATTCAACAGCTTTCTCACGTTTTTGCAGAGAGTAAGACGTCTGCTGTTGGGAAAATGGTAGATAGCATCAGCAACATTATTAATGTTAGGCTCTTTGTAAGGCATGCAGATGAAAATCGGTATATTAACCAGAGCATCAAAGATGCTGTGCAAAAAGATAGAACGATGCAAACCAAAATTATCAAAATGCGTATATTTTGGGATATCAGTATCATCGTGTTAATGAGTCTAAATCTTTTTATTTTACTTCACATGTATGGTGAAAATAAGGTTTCTATCGGTGATTTTGCTTTCGTTATTTCATTATCAATTACTATTTTGTGGAATCTTTGGTTTATTGCTGGTCAATTCGTGTCATTTTCAGAGCAAATAGGAATATGTAAGCAAGCGCTTTCCATTGTTTCATTGCCACATGAGATTGTTGATGTTCCTGATGCAAAACCCCTTATTATTTCAAAGGGAAAAATTAAATTTCATAATGTGACATTTCATTATGATGAAGGTGCGCACTTATTTAAAAATAAAAATATCGTAATTGAGCCGAGTCAAAAAGTAGGGCTTGTTGGATTTTCAGGCAGCGGGAAAAGTACCTTTGTAAATTTAATTTTGCGACTCTTTGAAGTTGAGTCTGGAGAAATTACCATCGATGATCAAAACATTAATCAGGTGACTCAAAAATCTTTAAGAGAGCAAATTGCCTTAATACCGCAAGATATTACGCTTTTTCATCGAACTTTAATGGAGAATATTCGTTTTGGAAATACGCATGCGACTGACGCAGAAGTGTTTGAGATTGCAAAAAAAGCTCATTGTCATGAATTTATCATTCAACTTTCTCAAGGTTATGATTCTATGGTGGGTGAGAGAGGAATAAAATTATCTACAGGCCAGCGTCAACGCATAGCAATTGCAAGAGCTATGTTGAAAAATGCACCCATTTTGATTTTAGATGAAGCAACGTCAGCTTTGGATTCTATAACGGAGAAATATACTCAAGATGCGCTGCAAATATTAATGCAAGATAAAACCACCATTGTTATTGCGCATCGATTATCTACGCTTTCTAAAATGGATAGGATCTTAGTCTTTGATAATGGTCAAATAATTGAGGATGGTACCCATGAAGCTCTGATAGCAAAAGCTGGACATTATGCAAGAATGTGGCAAATGCAAGCCGGTGGATTTTTGCCTGAAACAGAAGATGAAAATAAGGGGACATGATAATTTAAAATAGGAAACTTCAGACACATGAAGTAATCTGCAATTCTTTGAAAGAAAAGGATATTGACGAAATTATTTTCTCCTTTAATGAGACTGGTGGGATAAGCCAAAAAATATTTATGAAATTTAACTAAGCAGCGAATAGCTCCCCGCAGCACTAATAGCAAAACAAGATGAAAAATTTTGTGGAGCTCTGACAATCATATGGAAACCGAGTTAACCTGGGTTATAAGAGAAATGTTTCAGAAAGCTCTTATTTGAATGTATTGTTCTACTTATAGGAAGCAGGAGATTAGATCTGTATTTATTGTTGCATGCGATAGATAGTGACTATACAGATATCGGTATTAGAAGGTGGGAATCAAACCTGAGTTGCCATTGCAGAAATGGATTCTCCGATCAGCTCTAACTCTAAGGAAGAATAGTTAAAATTTATACTTTTCGTTAAGAACTAATATCCTTGACTACTAAAAAAGTTATAATGCGTTGTATTACTTTATTTTGAGGACAATATAGGTTATGAAAAAAAACTTGGTCACAGAAAAAAAGTTGCTGCCTATTTTAAATGAGCTAAAAAAACGTGAGCCTATATTCCATCATTCCGATAGTTTCGGAAAGACTGAACAAGATATTTTAAATCAGATGTGTGATGAGTTTTGGGAAGTGGGTGCATCTGGGAATGTCTATACCAAACAATATGTTTTAGATGTATTAGTTGAGCGCTATAAGGATCCCGATTATAAAGACGATTGGGAAGCTAAAAACTTTGAGCTTATGGAAATATGTCATGATAGTTATTTACTGACTTATATTCTTATTCAAGGCAAAACTAGAATCACAAGGCGTAGTACGATATGGCGTAAATTTGCTGGCGAATGGAAAATACTCTATCACCAAGGAACAATTATTGAGAAATAATTTATAATAATGTGAATAGTTTATTTTGAATCAGATTATTTTCATTGTAATTCGATAGAGCTGTTCTCTATTTTTATAGTAAGTGCTTTTACCAAGGTGATGTAAACTCTGGCTAGCTTTCATCGCTAAGAAAGCGAGTTCATCATCGGGCAAAAATTCACGAAGATCAAGCGAAGTAATTACATCTCTATTTGTAAGTATTTCAATAAGTGCTTGCGGATTTAATCAGGTATGTAATGACGTAATACATTCGCAATCATTCGTCTCGCAAGTGCTGCTAGAACAGGATTGGTATGTTTGTAATAGGGTAACAAGATGAGAGCAATGGAAAGTGCCCAACCACGTCCTCTTTCCCAAGTGTGACTATCGATATTCCGTAAATTATACCTGAATATATCTCTCGATTTTTCATTAAGCAGACTCCAAGCGATAACAAGATCACAAGCAGGATCCCCTATGCCAACATCAGACCAATCTAATACTGCACTTAGCCTACTATTTTGCACTAAGATGTTGCCAGGCAAATAATCGCCATGGACCCATACAGGTGCTTTATCCCAATTGGGAATTTCCATAATTTTTTGCCAAAGACCAGACGCTAGCACAACATCAATTTCTCCATGTAGTTGACCTAGAGCTTTAGTTGTTTCCTCATTGACCTCTTTCAGCGGGACCCCACGTCTTGAATAAGGACCGTCAGAGAGATGGATACTATGTAGCTCGTTTAAAAAGTCAGCTAAATCTTTTGCAAGTATTTTATGCTCATTTTCTTGTTCAAACTCTGGGTTATGACCTTCATTCCATTTTGTTATCATCCAAAGAGAGGGATACTTTTCATTAGCATTACCTTTGAAAAAAGGTTTGGCGATTGGCATTTTTAAATAATCAGCTAGTCGAGGCAACCATTTGCATTCTTTATTAATATTTTTGTTTGCGCCCTTAAGCCTCGGTAGTCTGACAACATAGTTATCTCCTAAGCGAAACAATGCATTATCCGTACCACTTGAAGATATCCGCTTTAGAGACAAATTTGCCCATTGAGGGCACTGGCTCTCTAAGAGGGAACGCACAAGACTTTCGTCTATTTCAAATTCATTTTCATGCATCTTTGTCATAATTTATTCGCTAAGTTTTGCACATAATCATTGGCTATTTTTCAAAAGTAAAATTGCTTTACACCTTTAAGAGTCTTAGATTAAACAAACCTTTTTTAGTCATGATTTACCAAACCAGGAATATTCTTTTCTGGAAAAGCTTCTGTTGTATCTGAATAATGCATATAATCGCTTTTAAAAACCACAACTTTTAAAATTATAATTCATTACTTAAACGTTTGCTTGGCATATGAATAGAATAAAAATTCTCTCTTTAAAACAAGATGATATTGACGAAATAGTTTTTTCTTTTAAAGCGATTAGTTGGCATAAGCCAAAGACTTTATATGAAAATTATCTAACCGAACAAGTGAATAACCTTCGCACAGTTTTAATAGCAAGGCAGGATGAAAAATTTTGTGGATATGTAACGATCAAATGGCAATCGAGTTACCCAGGCTTTTATAAGCAAAATATTCCTGAAATCTCTGATTTGAATGTATTGCCCTGCTATAGAAAGCAAGGGATTGGATCTGCACTTATTGTTGCTTGCGAAGAGATTGTTCAAGATCGTGGCCATGCAGAAATTGGTATTGGAGTAGGGATGACTGCAGACTATGGCAATGCGCAGCGACTCTACGTCCAACTTGGCTATATTCCAGATGGTTGTGGGTTATTTTATAAATGTGATACAGTTCATTATGGTTCTAATGTGATAGTGGATGATGACTTATTACTGTGGCTTGTAAAAAAAATGTAATATCGTGTAAGCAATTTATTAATTGCTAGTTTAATTCTTATACTGCTAACTATAAATTAAATTTCCTGTTACCAATTAACGTCTAAATTCGGCAAATTCAATAAGTCATATTTAGCGTAAACTAAAGTATCAGTGATATCACCCTTTGAATTAAGCCGGTTTGATTTAACAATTGATTCCAAACAGTAATGAAGTTTTTCAGGAATTCTTTTGCTTGGAATATTATCAACATCACAAGTAATTGCGATGCGCTTTACCCCTAGTTGTTTAAAAGCATATTGCGTCAATGCATTAACAGCTTCCGTCATAAACCCTTGCCCAGCGCATGATATTCGAATCCAGTATCCTATTTCAAGACATGGAACTTCCCAATTATAATGATGATACCCAGTAGCGCCAATAAATTGATCAGTTAATTTGTCAAACATAAACACCGGTAAATATGGCTCATCGTTCTTTTTGAGAATCCAATTTGCTGCTGCGAGCCTTGCCTGCATTTCTGATTCTTCAGCTGTAGGTTTGTGATCAGCCCATAGCATAGATTTATTCAGTACTTCATACGATTCCAAAATAGCTTCATTTAAAGCATTCTCATCACCTATTTGTGGTGGCCGTAAGACTAAACGTGATGTTTTAATTGGCACTGGAAAATCCATCAAAATCGGGTTTATACACAAGTAACAACTGGCATAGTAAACCCAGTAGATATGCTGGAAGATATTATTTCAGCATCCAATGTCAATTTGTCTAAATTTTTCAAACAAGACCCACAAACTCAACGTGAATTAAAAAACGCAGCGAAGGCTGGAGACCCAGAAGCGCAAATCATTCGAGCAGCCAGAGAGTTTCAGCATGGAAAAATAAAAATGAGTGAAAAGCTTTTACGTAAAGTTGTTGAGCAAAACCCTGAGTATGAAAATATAGCTGACCAGATTAGAAAAGGCGATATGTCAGCAGATGATGTAAAAAAAGCATTAAAACAAACTCAACGATTAGTGATGTAGACAAAGATAATGGTGGCAGTCTTGAGCCTCTATAAGAATAGAAATTGCATATTTTAAATTCGCAGTATTATAAATAAAAGGTAAGGGGTCAGATGTAAAAATGCAATTACTTTTGCTATTCTTTAATTTGCATTTTGACATCTGACCCCTTGCCTTTTTGAAAAAGTTTTTGAATCTCACATGTTCCCATGCGAAGATTTTTTTAACCTAGTAAGGTAACTTTTGTTCAGGATTGCAAATTTGCGGAGCGACAGCTTGAAGGGTTACGCATCCAAGCGAATAATCTCTCTGAGCGCGCCGCAAGACAAAAGTAGATCCCTACAAAAATAATCATCCTTTCAAATGCCAAGAAGACAATCATTACCTTTTTTTGTTTTAATTTTCTCGAAAGTCCAATAATAAACCTGTCTTTGTGATTCATTTTCAAGTTCGGTTTTTTTACCATCAAATTCACCTCCAAAACAAACATATTTTTGTTTAGCCATCAATTTATGCCATCGGGTAAAACGTTCTTGATAAGTAGCTAGTGGAAAGGCTCGTCGCATATAATAGTGATGGATAATATTTGGCTTTATATATACTTTAATATTTAAGTCAGCAGCTGTGTCTGTCCATCCCCAGTCTTCTGATGAATAACCCATGTCTTCTAAGGTGATATTAACTAATTCACGAGGAAAACATTGCCAATAAAACCCGCCTCTATTTTCCTTAGAGAAAGATTTTGGTGTAAAGGTTTTATTGTAATGACCTAAATCCTCTTCACTTAGTATTCCGTAATCACCCGTAATTAAAGAATATGGGTATTTCTTTTTAGCTGTTAGGCTAACGGCTAGAACATTACTAGAAAGGTTCAAGCATAATATGAGAAGCAGGATTTTTGTTTTCATTGTTATTATTATTTTCCCGTAGAAGATGATAGTAATGGTTTATCCTATCCATTGGTTCGTGATTGTAAGGCTTATTTTCTAGTTTTTGATCCAGAAAACTTTTGTAATCCTCTATCGTCTCGACCCATGTTGCCTTGTGTTTTAATTTATTCGTTGCAGTCTCTCTCTTCCTAAAGAGCCACCGAGTACCTGCGCATATATTAGCCGAAGGATTTAGCAATTGCTCTTTTGTAAGGCAAACTAAATAATTTTTTAGCTCTCCCTTTGTATCACTAAGGTAATGGAGAGTTTTCGTCAAAATTTGCATCAATCCATGAGCATCTTTATTTAGCTTTGGTTTAGGGTCTATTTCAAAACTAGACTCAGTAAGAATAAGTGCCTTTATTAAGTTTGGATCAAGAGGTTCATCAGGTTGGAATACTTCATTCCAGTACTTAGTCCAACCTCGAATTTCCATATCATAATTATCCGATTTTGAATATTCATTGATTAATATTTTTGAAGTAGGCGATCCTTGCAAAAAAGGAAAGTAGGTATGAGTAATATTTTGAATTTCATCATAGGATAATTCATCTTTATGAGATTTATTAGCAGCGCAATGTTCATGTCTGATTGAGATAATACCATTAGGGTGCTTTTTGCTGGGAGGGATATTAACAGAATGCTCCCGAACAAGGTGCTTGCCTAGAGGACATCGACGCCAAGGATGTGCTTTTTTCTCTAAATCAGCTGGTGTTTCACTAATGATAGAATTTGACATTATTCCTTCCTTGAATAAGATTTTCAAAAATGTACACTAAAAAAAATTTAATACAAGCTTCTTTTCTATTTAATTCCTTACTAAAGTGAAGCAAGGGGTCAGATGTCAAAATGCAATTACTTTTGCTATTCTCTAATTTGCATTTTGACATCTGATAATCATCTAGCTCCCTCCATAAGAGTGTAAAATATTTGTTCTTGGAAACAAAAACTCAAACGGAGGAAGCAATGAAACTATATGGTGGAATCGATCTTCATTCAACAAATAGTTATATGGTATTAATCGATGAAGCTGGACGCATAAATTATAAAAAAAGGCTACTCAATGATATGGATGTTATTCGTAAAGAGCTAGGTGAGTTCGAAGGAATTGATAGTTTAGTAGTTGAGTCTACCTATAACTGGTATTGGCTAGGAGATGGATTAATGGATGAAGGCTATAAAGTTAAATTAGCAAATCCAAATGCAATAAAACAATATGATGGTATCAAACATACCAACGATAAAACGGATGCGCGTTGGTTAGCGGATTTAAATAGATTAGGTATTTTAAATGCAGGCTATATTTATCCTAAGGAGTCTAGAAGCGTTCGTGATTTACTGAGAAAACGAAGTCAATTAGTACAGCATCGCACAACACATATACTGAGTATGCAGACACTGATTGAACGCACCACAGCAATGCGCCTAAGTGCAAATCAAATTAAGCAGTTAACCGAAGAAAAATTAAGCGAATATTTAAAAGATGTACATATATATTTAGCAGCAAAAAGTAATTTATTAATGTCTAAATTACTTGACCAGCAAATTAAGGAAGTTGAAAAAGTTGTTTATAACAAAATTAAGTTAACGCAGGAGTATAAGAAATTATGCACTGTGGATGGTATTGGAAAAATCCTTTCCCTTACCATCATGCTAGAGACCGGTGAAATATCTCGCTTTGCTCAAGTTGGAAATTATTCATCCTATTGCCGCTTAGTTGACAGTGAACGGAAAAGCAATGGTAAAAAGAAAGGTGAGAATAATAAGAAAAATGGTAATAAATATCTTTGCTGGGCGTATATTGAGGCGGCAAATTTTGCTATTCGAAATAATGAAGTAATAAAGCGTTACTATCAAAGAAAATGTAAAAAGACAAATAGGATTGTTGCAATTAAAACAATAGCGCACAAACTAGCGCGTGCTTGCTATTACATTATTCGCGATGGAGTTGATTTTGATGTGAATAAGTCATTCACGTAAAGAGTTGGCTGGAACAGTGTAACCCGTAAAGGGGTTGGTTAAAAACCAGGAGACTTGATTGGCCACTGTTCCATCCTTTATTTTAATTATCTATAAGAGAGTTTATACTGATACGCCCATGCTGTGAGCCACAAAGGTCTGGAGCCGAAAGGTATCCACAGGTTTGTTATTAACAAATTGGACACAGCATGGCACTAATAGTTTTCTGGGATGCTTTGCATCAATGGATATGCAGATATTAACCGTTGGGTTTATGCAATATCTAAAGCCAGATGGGTGACTGGTGCGGCTCAGTAGCTGACACTTCCAAACGAAAACTCGGGTGCGATTAGTTTCTCTCCAAGGATAGTTAAAAATTTAAAACGGAAATTTCGAGGATTCCGTTAAAAATTTGTATTGCCTCTTGAAACTTGGGAGCTAATGGGTGACCCTGAAAGATTGTGATCGCTAAACGCATTTAAGTTGAGATCCAGCGTCGATAGTTTCTCCATCTGCCTCAGCTCGTTCTTCTGCTTCCTGAAAACTCATTGCCCATAAGTATGAAGGATCTCTAGTCAAAATAACTGCTAATGCATCATCTCCGCCATAGCATCCATATACAAATCTAGGATTAGTCTTAGTCACATCACTTATGATTTGGTGAGCTGTTTTCAACCTGTCCTCTTCTGAGGCGCCTTTTATTAAGAAGGCTTTTACGGGTAGTTCTCTTGTTTTTGTAAACATATTGGATGGCTGATCTTTTTTCATTTGTATCTTCTCATTCATTACAGTTATTTGACTTACATTTCCAAAATAGCCCATTGATATGAGATATCTTAAGCTTGAATACATCTTAATCTTAACTAGCAAAGATTAACTAAACATTAATGTCTATCAGAAATGTCCATCAGAGAATAAACTTTTTCCCCAGCGTTGAGAGCATGCACATAACGATCTCCTTTTGCCTAGAAAAGAACCCAGATGACTGAATTAGGGGTGTGACATTTTTGTGACAGATTATTTGTGATTTACTGTGTTTTACTTGGTTTATCTGGGCACTTGAAAGGTGCTAAAGCATCGTAAGGCATTGATTAAAGAGGAAATGGCCAAAAGACGATTCTGACTACGAACCAGGTGGTCGGGAGTTCGAATCTCTCCGGGCGCGCCAAAATTCTGTTCTAGATTCAATAGGTTACTAATATAATTCAGATAGCTTCCTAGCGCAAGGGCAGAGGAGTGTGACAGATTTGTGACATTTTCGTGACAAATTTTTCAGCTCCCCACTTTTTCCCAAGACAAATCATTGAAATTAATAGCTAATAAAAGAACGACTATCTGGTTTTTATTGCCCCTCAAAATCCACGAACGACAGAAGTTAATTAAGTATCTAATAGCTTCTGAGTCAAAAGTCTCTTAATATAACGAAAACCAATATATTATAGAAGTTTCAACTCACTCTATTAGAAATGTAACCTAAAATGAATATGGTCTGTGTTAAAACTTTTGCAATATAACGTAAATCGATTTATTATGAGAGTTTTAACACAAGATACTATGAAAGCTCAAGAATTTATAAATGATCTTCGAAGTCAAGGGCGTTATTTTTTCACTATTAAAGAAGCGGAAAAAGCCTTAGCGCTTACTAAAATAGCAACTATAAATGCGATCAGACGTTTGCGGTTGAATAAATCCGTAGTTAGCCCGGCCAGGGGGTTTTATTTGATTTTGCCGCCAGAATATCAAGTACTTGGCTGTTTGCCTGCAGATATGTTTATTCCAGATTTAATGAAATACCTAAACCAGCCTTACTATGTCGGTTTTCTCAGTGCTGCACAGTATTATGGTGCTGCCCACCAAAAGCCACAGAGATTTCAAGTTGTAACGCTCAAAAATCGACCCCCCATCCGTTGTGGACGTATCTATATTGAGTTTATTGCGAATAAAAAAGCTGGGGAAATGCCCACCAAAAAATTTAACACCTATGCAGGAGTGATAGAGGTAGCAACTCCAGAACAGATTGCTAATGATATAGTTAGTATGCCACGACATGCAGCAGGAATTAGCAATGTTGCTACGGTATTGATGGAGCTTGCTGAGAAAATTAATATAACCAAGATAATAGAGCTAACTCAGATTAATCCAGAATTATTCTGGCTTCAACGTTTAGGGTATTTGTTGGAATTTTTAGAGTTTGACCAACTTGCTAATGAAATTACAAAAATTCTTACCGATAAAAAACTACACTGGGTTCGTTTAGTATCTCATGCGTCGTATAAACCTTTATTACGAGATAAAAAATGGAAAATTATTGTTAATACAAAAGTGGAACCTGACGAATGATACCAGTTGCACAAATTACACAGTGGAGATCAGTTGCTCCTTGGCCTGATGATATGCAAGTTGAACAAGATTTAATTTTGTCGCGCATACTCGTAGAAATTTTCTCTGATCCATTTCTTAATAAGGAGCTTGCATTTCGAGGTGGAACAGCATTACATAAATTATTTTTTTCTCCTCCAGCCAGGTATAGTGAAGATATCGATTTAGTGCGAACAAGCAAAGGGCCCATTACCGATATTGTTGATGCATTACGAGAGCGCCTCGAACCTTGGCTAGGTAAACCAAAAACTGTAAGAACGATCCGCAGCTTTAAGATGATGTTTTATTTCAACCCAGAAAATTTGCCAACTTCACGGTTACGTATCAAGATAGAAATCAATATCCAGGAAAACTTCGCGGTACTTGATCGCTTATCGAAAATTTTTTCTGTACAGTCTGATTGGTTTTTAGGTAGTACAAAGATTAATACTTTCCAATTTGATGAGTTGATAGCTACAAAATTACGCGCTTTGTATCAGAGAAGTAAAGGTCGGGATGTATTTGATTTATGGTTGGCTCTAAATCAAGAAGACTTAAATATTACTAATACCATCCAGGTGTTTGAACATTACATGAAAAAAGAAAATAAAATTATTACGCGAGAACTATTTGAAAAAAATCTTGATCTTAAATTGAAGGAGCATTCATTCTTAGATGATATCGGGCCGCTATTATCACCTGATCTAAAAAAGACTCTGTCCTCTTCTTTCATAACGAATGATAGCGGTTTTACTGTGACAGAAAGCAAAGGCCCGCCAGTAAGTGAAGGATGGAGTTTAGTAGACTCCGCGGAAGAAATCAGAAAAAAAATATTAGTGCATTTGCCGAAATAAATATAGGGTGAAAAAATGCAGAAAGCAGATAACTCAATCCATGATTTGATTAAAAAGGTTTGCTCTGGGGTCATACACATTGAATTTTGGGTTGAAGAAAATAGAAAAGCATCCGCTTCTGCATTTGTGTCAAATGGATGCCTCATCACAGATAACAATGTGTTGAAGGATGCACCTGCAGATTCAATAGTTACTTTAGCATATCAAGCAAATATAGAATCACCTGATCGTAAGGAAATAAAAAAATTTCCTCTGGAATTATTTCATAAAAGTTTGAGGTATGGATCTGATCCACAGAACTATGATTATGCAATCTTAGAAATGATCTGACCCTACTCTATTGGACACCAAATTTGATAAACTTACACGATCAAAAGAGGTGTTACTAATGTTCTTCGCGAGAGCGTTCATTTAAGTGTGTCAGCATAAAATTATCTCAGCTCCAAAGTTAGGCGCCCCTCAAAATATATTTGCAGCTGAGAAATTATCAATGCCCAATTGTGCATCGGTTGATTCCATTTTTCCAGAATTTTTTGGCAAGCACAGTATATTAATTTTAGCAGCGCGTTTTCACTGGTAAATGCACCTTTACTTTTCGTATATTTACGAATCTGACGATGGAATCCTTCGATAATATTGGTGGTATATATAATGCGACGAAGCTCTTCGGGGTATTTAAAATATTGCGACAAAGAATCCCAATTAGCCTGCCAAGATTTAATTACAGCGGGATATTTTTTGCCCCATTTCTCCCCTAGCTCTAGCAAGCGATGCTCCGCTAAATCTTTGCTGGTGGCTTTATAAACGAGTTTTAAATCTAACATAAAGGCTTTTTGGTCTTTGCTTACAACATACTTTAGCGAATTACGAATCTGATGCACTACGCACAGCTGAATTTCTGTCTTAGGGAATACTTGCGCAATGGCGTCAGGAAATCCTTTTAAGCCGTCAATGCTCGCAATTAAGATGTCTTCAACGCCTCGAGCATGCAGATCATTCAACACGCTCAGCCAAAAATGGGCGCCTTCATTTTCTGAAAGATACAGGCCTAAAATATCTTTTCGACCCTCTTTGTTTACCCCTAAAATAGAGTAAAATGCTTTGCTTACGACTTTTCCTTCTTCACGAACTTTAAATGCATAGCATCTAAAAAAACAATTGGATAAACCGGTTCCAGGGGACGATTACGCCACTCTGTAATAACAGGCATTAATTTATCGGTAATTAAGCTGATTTTAGCAGTAGAAATTTCAAGACCATACATATCTGTCAAATGTTCTGTTATTGCTGCGTAGCTCATCCCGGCG
Organism: Gammaproteobacteria bacterium; assembly: GCA_013697705.1. NCBI lineage: Bacteria > Pseudomonadati > Pseudomonadota > Gammaproteobacteria > Gammaproteobacteria bacterium. The sequence continues at coordinate 28,155 of JACCWJ010000023.1, forward strand.
GCATATAAGGAGAGGACTTTATTGTCCAGAGACTCATTCAAAACTGTCTGGCGTTTCTTTACAATTTCCGGCTCAAAGCTACCCTCGCGATCACGTGGAGTTTCGAGCTCAAATGACCCCGTATCAGTTTTTATCCTTTTCCGTAGTTTGCCATTGCGGCGATTAGTTTGATCTTGCGTTTTGCAGTCCAGCAAATGAGAATCCAGTTCGCCTTCTAAGGCAACTTCTAGAATTTCTTTGATAAGCGGGGTGAGAACGCCATCTTTTCCGGTCAAGGATTGACCCGATTTAAGTTTATCTATGGCTTCTTTTTGAAATTAGCTAAAATCAAAATTAGTTAAATCAATTTTATTGTTACTCATTATCAGCTCTCCAAGTTATAAAAATTATAACAATTTATGAAAGCTGACACAGTTATTTAAACACTCCCTTCTTCGCCAAAGAGGAGCAAAAACGGTGAAACAATAATTTTAATTTAATTAATAAAATAAGAATCCATGCCTTTTTTTGTTTTTATTCTATCAAAGGTCCAAGAATTTTCTTCTCTTTTTATTCCATGTATTACTTCTTCTTTATGATCACCAAAGCTGCCTGCAATGCAGACATATTTTTGACCTTTCATTAGTCTTTGCCAGCGTGTGAAGTGTTCTTGGTAAGCACTAATAGGATAAGCTCGCCGCATATAATAAGTATGAAAAATATTAGGCTTTGTATACGCGGTGATTTTTAAATCAGCAATGGTGTCGGTAGGGTCAAATTCTTCCGCAGAATAACCCATATCTTCGAGTGTGACTGAAATATTTTCTCGAGGAAAACATTGCCAATATATTAGTCCGCTGCTTTTTTCTGAAAATTTTTCATAATTCAGATTTTTAGTAAGATGGGCTAAGTCTTTTTGATTAAGAATTTCGTGATCTTCGGTGAGCAACAGAAATGAATATTTTTTTTTGACCTTGGAGTCAAGCGCATTAACTGTATTACTTAGAATAATGATTACTGATAATAAAATTAAGTACAGGGTTTTTTTCATATTAGTGTTCTCGTAGACGTATATAGTACTCTTGCAAGTGGCTAATTGGTTTCGGAATATAATTTTTATCTGCAATCATATCTTTTAAATATGACTTGTAATCTTCAATTGCCTCAATCCATGTTGCTTCGCGATGTAATCTCGAGGATGCGGTTTCTTTTTTTCGGAAAAGCCACCGAACCCCAATGCAGATACTAGTAGATGGATCAAATAGGTCTGTTAATTTAACATGAATAAGATAGTTTTTAAGCTCTCCATGGTGGTCACCAATTGCTTCGTGGGTAGGGACGATAATTTGCATCAATCCACGAGCATGGGTTTTTCCAACGATATTTTCTGAAATTGGGTCAAATCCAGATTCTGTTGCAATAAGTGCTTTAACCAAATTGGAATCAAGAGGCATCTTTGGATTAAAAATGTCGTTCCAATAGCGAACCCATCCACAAATATATTGATCGAATTCATCTGCGCGCGGGAACTCAGATAAAACATTTGGAGTAGGAGGGGCGCTCAAATTACTGAAATTCATTTTCGTCATTTCTTGAATTTCTTCAAACGATAACACATCTTTTTTGGAAGGGTTGGCAGCACAATGTTTATGCCTAGTTGTGAGTGATCCTTCAGGGTGCTTCTTGCTTGGAGGTATGTGAAGATCATGTGTTCGCACTAGATGAGTTCCTATGGGACAGATTCGCCAAGGATGAGTTTTTGTATCGAAGTCTGAGGAAAGCTCCATATCCTCTTCCATAATGTCCATTTCAGTATTTTTATCAGTCATCGGTTAACTCCTTTTTAACTAAAATAATGAATCGTGTAATATTTAAAAGTTCGTATGAAGTGTTTTTGAAATATCTCGCAATTTGTTAATGATTTCATATAAGTCAAAATCTAAAAACATTGAGTTCGGATGTAATGCTAAAGTCTGGTAGTTTTTCAGGTATTCGGTTAATTAATAATTTAATAGGTTTAATAATATCGCTGCGCTGTTTCCGCGTTGCAAGGGAAGAAATCGGTAAACTAAAATCTAAACCTTCACTTAATCTATAAAAACCAGCATGGACTTTTGCAAGTAACGTCCCGCCTTTAAAAACTAAAGCATTTGTAGTTTGAGAAGAAAGCCAATGAAGAATTACTGTACAGAAATAATCTTTCTCAACTAATCCGGGTTCAAAATTTGTTTCGGCAGCAGTATATTCGGTTGCTGAAATAAACTGATTTTTATCCAAATGAAAATCAAGTGTCGACATTATCTATTATTCTCCATTCTTTATTTGTAATACCTTTTGTTCCACCAAGTGGATTTAATGGCAACCAACCTTTAGAATTTTTTATAGTTTTTGCAATAGGTTTAACAAGTTTTCCATCGTGAGTCTGTTTGTAAAGAAAATAACCAATACGTCGCTTGCTACTTATATTTCCATATTGAGTAGTGGTGGTGATTAAATCAGATAAAAAATAAGAATCTTTCAAGTATCTTTGAATCCAATCAAAGGCTATAGGTAAAGTATTGTATCTATTCCAATCTATAAAAGCATCGACAACCGTGCGAGGTAAAGTGCTAATATTTATTTTGCGTTTTTCTTTAATCTCATAAGTTACTGGTACACCAATTCTATGTGAAGCAATTTTTATGAGCTGAACTGATAGATTTCCCAGCTTCTTTTTTGCTGATAAGCGATCATTATAAATTGTTATTTGATTGGCAAGTTGTGTTGTCAAACCGTAATGATTGAAAGCATAAAGTCCACCAATATAATAGTTAGCTCCTATAATTTCCATAAAATGGCTGATAATGTAAATGGAGTCGGGTTGCCATTTACCCCCAGGAGGAATTTTTTGAGGCACTAAATAAACGCCTCTTTTTAATCTTATTATGGACCCTCTTTTAGATAGTTTGCTCAAAAGGTCTTGTTTTTGCTTAGAGCTAATTTGAAATGCAATCTGCAATTCTCCTGAATAAAGGATTTCTATCTCTTTCATTTGAATATAGGCAAAAAATTGATTGATAAGTGTGGTAGACATGGGCGACCTTTTGCATTTTCATTTATGATAATCGATTAATGTCTATTATCAATAAATTTAATGCAAAAATTATTAAATGAAAAATGCGATGTAGAACCTAAAGTAATGTGTGGGATTTTGTGGGAGTGAGGTGTGCTTCGTTATGCTCAGTTGTGCTATTTGTAATGGACGCACGGTTTAAAAAAATAATAAAATCAATAAGATAAAAATAGGCAAATGAGCTACGAACCAGGGGGGCGGGAGTTCGACAAAAATGCAGGAGCATTTTTGGATGTTTGCAACACAAACGCCCCGAAGGGGGAGGCCAGGACGGCCCGAATCAATCTTTCCGGCGCTTGGGCTATTGTAAAAGATAAAGTGGGAGAGCCTGCGTTTATGAATATATTTTTAGATCAATCTACAGACGACCAGGTTTTTTTAATTATGATCGGTATTCGCTTTGCTCAAATAGATTCATATTTATCCAATTGGTGGGCCGTGGCGCCCATAATTCTAGTTTTCTAGTGTGGATAATTCAAAAAAACATGTTAAAACCCGCGCAAATTCGACTGCTGAAGGTCAAGACATTAGCTTCGAATAAAAGATCTTTTATCAGTGCTTATGAATTGAATGCTCAAAAAATATTTTATGATAAAATTAAAGACAATTGGCTGTTCATGTCCCGATGTGGTGAATTATAATGTGGATGCTTCTCAGCTGGTGCTCATTCAAAAATGTAACTAGCCATAAATAAAGAGGGTCATTTCTTGAAATGAGACCCCCTTTATTTTTTTTTTCAATTGTTAATGGCGTAATTAATTACGAGGATAAGGTATGCCTGATTTATCAAGCACAGATGAGAATAATAACAATAATAGTCATAGAGAGCAGCAAGCAGCACAAATTATGAAATACAAAGATAGAAGTGCAAGTCAATATAAAGAACAGGTTACGCTTAAGTTATCTCAATTCCTGGATTTCAATTTTAGTACGTTACTAACTGTCCAAATAGCTTCGGCAATACTTTTTATTGAAATAATGAATAATATGGGATTTGCTGGTAGGTTTAATCTGCTTAATATGCCTAATGAGATATTACAAAAAATTTTTCATACCTATCCCAAGAGGAAAAAATATCTCAGTTAAGCGTATCGAAAAGATATAGAGAAAATATGTTATTTCAGTTTTTTTATGAGGCTTTTTTGCCTTCTAGAGTAATTAAAGCTATTTGTGATTTGATTGATCCTTTAGAGGTAATGCGTTTTCTGTCATATTATCGTACTCAAGAGAGTTATTCAGAACTAGCCAAAATTTCATTTAATGAGATGTCAGATCTTGAAGCTACTTGTTTTGTCCTAACTCGAGATCCAAAAGATACATATAAAATTACATCGACAGAATTAAATAGGGTCATAAAAAACATACAGACTAAGAATGAACTATCTACAGGTATTATTGATAGTCTCATCATAACGTCACTAGCAATTGAATTTTCCGAAATAACTAATAACCCTGAGCGCAAGAATGCTATTACGCAAGAATTAAATTATAGACTTTCCTATCAAGCAGGTAGAGGGGATGAAAATATACCTGGCAGTTAAACTTTTATTAACCTGGGTGGAATTAATTTACAAAGGGTTCGTTTTGGCGATAGGGTTGATTTAAGATTTGTAGACCTATCGGAATCCAATTTAAACTCTGCTTTAGAAGGTCTTGTCAGGTTAAGAGGCGGATTTTTTATTAATGCTAATCTTGAGAATTTTTTTTGGGTCCTTTCATTAAAAACATACAATATGCTCATGGGGATCAAAGCTAATAAGAGTGCAGTTCAAATAGATGATGAACCCACTTATTTTCTATCCGTAAATGCATTCAAAGACCCCCATAGTTTGGAACAAGCGCTTGATACACTGTGGCGTTCAATTAAGAAGAATGAAAGCTTTTATACGGGAATTTTATGTGTGGGTATCGCTTGTAATATTGTTCAGGTTCTGCCTAAGTTAAAACTAAGTACAGAGGAAAAATTTAATTTACTTCATGCGGCTCTTCAACATCCGCTATTTACTAGAAATCCTACTCTTGTTAAGCAGCTAAAAAAATTCATTAATCCTTATCTAACATTTTTTGTTAAGAAAAATAATTATTTTCCAATTGAAGACAGCCAAAATGTTCTGCAATTGTATGAAGAGGAGCTATTAAAAGACAGCCCTGAATTAAAACAAAGGGTACAAGAAGAGGACGTTCTATATTATAAGTCATTAAATTGTCTATCTTTGTAAAATAAAGAATAAAGGAGGTCGCATCTTAAAATTTAAATTTTAACTTAGCATTAGAATTCACATTTCAAGATGTACCCCCTTTGTTCGAATGAGAATTTGTTTTCGCGGATGGTTCACGTCAAGTGTGACCCTATTAATTAAATCTTAACATTACCCACTTGAATGCCGCGCGCCATTAATACATTCGTAAATTGCGGCGTTGTAAATTGTGCGCCTTGATCTGTATTAAAAATCTCACCTACCCCGGCAGAAAGCACCTGTTTTAGCGTATCAATACAAAAATCTGCCTCTAACGATACACTTAGTTTTCAACCTAGCACATAACGGCTAACCAATCTATTATTGCAACAAGATAAGCAAAGCCATGTTGCATGCGAATATAAGTGATGTCCGTACTCCACACTGATCAACATGATCAATCTCAATATCACGCAGCAAATAGGGTAGTGTTTAAATAACTGTATCAGATTTTCTTAAATTGTTATAATTTTATAACTTTGGAAAGCTGACATGATGAGTAACAAAAAATTTTCTAATCAATTTGATTTCAGCCAATTTCAAAAAGAAGCCATTGATAAACTTAAATCTGGGCGATCATTGACCGGAAAAAATGGTGTTCTTACCCTTTTATTCAAGAAATTCTTGAAGCAGCACCTCTCTTGCTAAAAAATATTACCTTTGCAAGTTCGTTAAATAAAGGGTCCAATAATATACAAATAATTGATTCGAAGGTATAGATGATAGAGGATTTAAAAATAGAATTACTTGCCAAGTGCAAACAACATACCTCTGTACTTGCTCAGTTATGGCTTGATGAAGTAGGTAAAGATTCTGATCCACGACCCAGGACTGAACATGTAATACAACGATTTATTGAACATTGTAATGAAGAAAAATTGCCGCTTGCATATGCTGCTATATATCAAAATAATCCTATTGGCATGATATGTCTGCGTATTACAGAAGGAATTCTAGATAATTTAACACCATGGCTAGGCGGGCTTGTGGTTCATCCTGATTATCGTAGAAAAAAAGTAGGTGAAAGATTGGTATCTATTGTCAAAGAACAGGCAAGAACATTAGACTACTCAGAACTTTATCTTTTATCAGATGATGCCTTGTCTAGCTGGTATAAAAAATTAGGCTGGCAAAAAATCGGTATCGCTGATAATGATCCGGGTATCCTCATTATGGCCATAAGCCTTTAAAAGGATAGGTTAAGAAGGATTATAAATGAAGACAATTTTGTGCTACGGGGATTCAAATCTACGTGGATTTATTCCTGGAACATTTAATGAAAGTACTGGTCTATCAGATCGGTTCGAAAAAGACAAACGGTGGACAGGTCTGCTGCAAATTATCCTCGGTGAGAAATATAATATAATTGAGGAAGGTATTAACGGCGGGACCACAACACTTGATGAAAAAATTCCGGGCAGACCCTACCGAAACGGTCTAACACAACTACCGGTGTGTCTTGAATCTCATTATCCAATTGATATTGTTATTTTTATGCTCGGAACGAATGATACAAAATTACAATTTAATCGAACATTGGAAGAAATTACTGAGGGAATGAGACAATTAGTAAAAATAGTCAAGACAGGTGACAAAGGTCCGGCTTCGGCACCTCCCAAAATTATAGTAATTGCACCACAACCTATCATTAAAATTATTAATCTACATCCACAATACGACGCCCAGCCTATCCAAAAATCTAAAGAATTAGCAAAATCATATCAACAGATGGCAAAGGAAGAGAATTGTGAATTTATAGATGCTGGTCTTATCGTCAGTTCAAGCCGTTTAGATGGTATACATCTTGATGCGATAGATCATGGACTGCTGGGTTATGCTGTGGCAGAAAAGGTAAGACAGATGAGTAATTTATTGAAATAAAAATTTTTGTAGACTCAAAGTCAGAAAAAGCAGGCAGTGACTTTTGCAATTATTGTAGCAGGCAATAATTGAATAAGCAGCATTAGCATAGAAATTCAAAATAATATCAAATGAGCAAGAAGCACTGGTGACCCTCCCCATACCTTGCTAATATAATAGAGAGTTCTTCAGTTTGCCAAGGAAAACAGGTTACTCTAATGGGTGGCGTTGGCAAGAAAAACGTGGGGTATTGGCTGAATTTTTTTTCACAAGGGCTTTTGAATTTAAGGTTTGGTTGATTTTTTCAATTAAAATATAGTAAGGTTAAAATAGCTCATAGAATCAACTTTTTTGCAAAAGTAAATTAAAATTCTAATATTATTAAGGAGAGAAAATGCTTCATCGTAATCAATCATCTTATTTTTTTCCATTTAATTTTTTTGAAAATTTTATTTATTCATGTCGTAAAATTGAAAATGATCCAAACTATCAGCGTTACATCACTAATGACGAACTATTGAATTTAGTTAGAGATGAGAACGGGAATGCCAAGCATACTCCCAGAAGAAGTGCCTTAGCTATACAACGTGTCAATAGCTATCAAAATTATGATGCTCTATCAGGAATGATCTATCAAATAAAAATTGCTAAGAAAGGTTGTATCGGTGATGACGAATACCCGGTCTGGCATATCGATGATTCCACAATTATCTTTGTTAATAAAAAAGGGGAGTATTCTTTCCATGTTAATGAAAATATAAGAACTGGTAATTTAGATCATCCATTGACGCATTTAAAGATTGATAATTTTTTAAATCAGGCATGTTTGCATTACTCAAAAGAGACTAGGGTAGAAACATCTAATCTCAGTGATGTAATGTCGCAGTTAATGATATAATAGACGCTCTGGTATTTTCTTTGATACTTTGTCTAAAAATAAAATAATATCAAATTTTTTTAATTGAGATGAGTCCCAAATTAATAGATTATTAATTATAATTATTTATTCCTTGTAAATTTACTAACTGATTCATTATGAGGTTTTTTATGATAGATAAATATTTTGGCTTTCTTAGTATGGATGTTGCTCTGATTGTAATGGATAACTTAACAATAAGAGAATTAGCCCCTTTATCAGAAGTTTCAAAATTGCATTATGAATTAACAAATGATGAAGTATATTGGAGGGCAAGAATAAATAAAATTTTTCCCGGGAATTTATTTCAGTCTGTGGACGTCTCAGCCCCTGCGTTGAGTTTTAAAAAAATTTATTCCATCTGTCATAATATAAACTTGAAACAGAGTCAAATTGTGCTTACTGTTCAATTAGCGTCATCGAAGTCTCAAGAAATGATAAATGATATGTTTAAATTATATCAGCAACTTTTTTCATTTGGCCATGAGCTAGCGGTTATTAGTTTAATGCAATTTACCCTCAAGTTACATAAAAACTATGGCTACGATGTATCTGCAGCTGTAAGAACACAAATAAACACGGTAGTAAACGGTCTTAAAAATAATAATAATTATACCAACGAAGCGATTGCTATTATCGAAACCCTTGAGGAAGAACTTGCCGACATAACTTATGGTAGATCTCCTACGCCCTCCACAGCATCACCAGCAAACAGTGATGATGAAGGTGATGAAGATGTTTTTCTGCAAGAAGAAGATATATCAACTGATGTCTCATCTGAAAATTCATGTTGTCTAATTTAAGGTAAACTTTTTCGTTCTTTATTCAAAATAATCTAAAAATTCAGCTGGCTATGAGAGTATAATTTTGATCTGGCCTCGACTTCACGGACACCCCATTAAAAGAGTGGAATTCTCAAAAATGAGGTGGAGACATGAACGAAACTAATCCGAAGAAGCAAAGACCAATTTGCAAGAAACATAGCCCCCAATTCAAGATCAAGCCCTAGAGCATGCGGCAAAGAGGAGATTCTCCAAGCCGCGAGAGATCTGGGCATCCCGGAGCAAATGCTTTATTCCTGGCGTGCTAAGCAACGTCAGGGTGGTCAACCATTGGAATAACAAAAACTGCAGCAAGCGGAGCTTGCGAGACTGAAAAGCGAAGTTAATCGATTAGAAGAAGATGCCGGGTAAATATCATTTTAGTGTCCGAGACCATGTTTTTCAAATTGGTTAAATATAATGCAGTTATTATCTTCAATGCTGATTTGGTCAGTTGAGATGACACGAGGGTCTTCTGTGGTTAGCTTAACTTCATAGGCTTTAATATTAGGCAGATATTTAATCCCAGTTTCCCCAGTTGGACCTACTATCTTATGCTTTTTAAAGATTGAGAAAAGTGCCAAATAAATCAATTCATGTTTCTTCTGATTGGTGTTTTTTAAAATTGAGGACTCATCCCATATGCCATATAAATTAGATTTCTCATCCAACCCGGCACGCTGACTTTCCAATTTGACAAGACATTCCTCTCTTAGATTAGCAAACCGTTGTTTTGAATAAGCACGTACTTTATCAATTGTTAAAACGGGCCGTGTAATCGAAGTTTCAATTTTATTTTGATGGTTATTTCTAAGCTGATCAATTTTCTTTTGTTTATGTATGGAAGCAGATTTTATTCTTAATATAAAAATTGTTTTTTCAGTTGATGTGCTATTTTGGTTGTGAGAAGAATTTTCGTTCTTAAACAAATAGCTAACAGGCGTAATATTTGCCACTTCAGAATTTTCTTTAGGTTGCTTTCCCTTATACTTATTTTTTTTATGAAGATTAAGCGATGCTTCTGGTTGCCTCATCCCAATATCAAGTTCAATCATTTTGACCTGCCTGTTTTTTTCGTACCAAAACTACATAGAAATAAATGCTCCAGTTGTTACATTACCCTATGAAAATTTAAACTCATTAGGCGTTAAGTAATTCAAACTTGAATGAGGCCTGATATTGTTATAATGTTGCATCCAGTCTTCTATCACAACTTTCGCTTCTACTCTATTTCTAAACCACTCCATTGACAAACATTCATCCCTAAATTTACCATTAAAACTTTCATTTGTCCCATTCTGCCAAGGTTTGCCCGGCTCTATTAAGACAACTTCAAGTCGTGATTCTTTAGCCCATTCCAACAAAGCGTTACTAACAAATTCGGGGCCATTGTCGGAGCGAACATAGCGAGGAACGCCATGTATGCTCATTAATCTGGAAAGAGTTTCAATCACATTTTTTGAACGTATTGACCCTGCAATTTCTATCGCTAAACATTCCCTTGTATACTCATCAACTACTGTTAGACATTTTATCTTTTGGCCGTTGGCGCACATATCATGAACAAAATCATAACACCATACAGAGTTAGGACCGATTGCTTTACATGGACGTTCGGTTGAATTTATTATCTTGCGCCGCTTCTTTTTAGGTACTTGAAATCCTGACTTTGACCATAATCGACCACAACGTTCTATGCCGATTTTTATTCCTTCTCGTTGAAGAAAAATATGAATATGACGATAACCATATCTTGGATATTGGCTAGATAAACCTCCCATAGCTTCAATAACAGATTTATCTTTCTCCGGCATCTTTAGGCTGTAATGCAAAATTGATCGACTAATTTTTAAAAGCGTACAAGCTCTACGCTGACTCAGTCCAAGACTAATTGCCAACTTTGCTTGCTCTTTACGGTCTTGTACGCTTACCACTTTTTTGAATTGATCTCTTTCATAATTTCAATTTCTAGGTCGCGTTCTGCTAAAATCTTTTTTAAACGCGAATTTTCTGTTTCAAGTGCTTTTAGCTTTTTTACATCATCCGTATCCATCCCACTGAAACGCTTGCGCCAAGCATAGATTGACTGTTCAGAGATTCCGTGTCGCTTTGCCACCTCACCAACAGGATCCCTGTCGGCTTCTCTCAATATCCTAACAATTTGTTCTTCTTTTAAACGAGACTTTTTCATGTTCTTTCCTTTTTAGTGGAAGAAGCATTATCTCTAATTTAATTTGGTTTGAAAATCCCGGGGCAGGTCAATTTCATCAGCAGCTTGTTGTAACTTAACATTAAGCGTTAGTAAATTCATAAAGAGGGGGCTAGGGGTAAGAATAATGTAACGAGAAGGACGGCTGCAATTACAGGAGGTGATTTAACACCAAATTGAATTAAAAGTATCGCACAAATAATTAACAGAGGCAATCCAATTTAAAATAGAGATTTTTTGGGCTAGTGAATGGGTTAGTTTCATTTTTAGGAAGATTGTTTGTCCACTTTCGTAAAATGCATTGATTTTCATCTATATGTGAAAAAATCACTTGAGGATTTATTATACTTAATTTTTTGAGTGCGGGTCGTATAATATTGAAATCGTCCTCTATTATTATACGCGCATCATAATAACTCAATTGTCCTCCTGTTATTAAACCTTGATAAAAATTAATCCCGCTATTATTTGCTGCTATGCTTCTAGCAAAAAATGATTTTAATCTTGAGTTTCGGCATCTGAACGTCTCGGTGCAATTTTAAAATAGAACATGATTTCATTGGCATAATGACTTGCAATAATTTTCTTAGCGGCAGAGTTTTGCCCATGGCAAGCTAAGTAGCCAAGCCTCATAGGGCGCTTGATTAGCTTTTTAAGTGAATTACTTTCTAAAATATCAGCTATTACTTTAGTGTGCGGATTCGCGAATTCAATGAGAAATTGCACGCAGAGCGGTTCACACATGGCGATTGCATTAAATACTATGGTAAATTTAAATCCTTTTAGGTTTCCTTGATTTCACTGCGTTGACTCAAGGCTACAAAATACACAAGTAGCCTTGAGTCAACGCAGTGAAATCAAGGTTCTTAGTGATTTGATGCAGCTTGTAATAAGGCGTTGGTCATGATTTCCAGGTTTGATTTTGAAGCAATGCTTTGGTAAGCTATCAAGCTCGAATTATTTCTAGTAAGGTTGCAGGGTTAATCACAAAATCAATAGTCTAGCTTGTAGCATTCAATTAATGCGGAATAAATTATTTTAAATTGTCCTGCAACAATTTTTAATGTATTAAGCATTGAATTTTATAATAGGATAAATAGAATGGCATTTCTTAAAACGTCGGTAACACCACAATTTGAATATATGTTAAGTGGTATCCCTCTCAATCCAATACAAATAAGAGAAGTAAGAAATTTAGGCTTACCTAAAGGTACTTTTATATATTTCTGGAACAATCAGCTTATCGCACATGCCGAAACGCAATCCAAATGTTTAGAAATGGCTAGGATTAAACTCAAAGAATTAGCTTTAAATCCTAAGCCCGAAGATTTGCGAACTGTTGGCCAACTTGGTTCCCCAAGTGAGGAAAAACATATTCTAAGTCCGCATAAAGGACATGCATAATAATCCTGAATTCTCACTTATAGGCGGCGCCCATTCGCTTTGGGTCATAAAATGAAAATAAGATGTCGGGTTATAATTTGAAATCGTTAAATAGGCGAATAAAAATTTTATTTGGATATCAAATGAAATTCAAGCGTAGATTATATTTTTTGTAATAAGAAGGGTCTTATAATGAAAGTTCAAGGTCAAATAATTTTATCTAAAGATTCGGGAAGAAAAGAGCTATGGGTAACTAAAAAAGTCGAAAATGATTACTTTTTGGCGCTTAAGATACTACAAATCGGTGAGCAACCAATCAAAACAACAAAAGACGCCTTCTTAGCTTTGAGAGATTTTTTCCCACAAGTTATGGTTCAAAGCCAAGTCCTTAATGACCTTTTCGAAGCAATGCGCCTTCCTCCAAATGTGGAAGATATTTCCAACATTGCCTTAGGTAATTTCCCAGATTTTCGTTTGGATCGTAATATTGCTAACGATGTGGACCATAATAAAGTTGCCATTGCAGAATCTTTACATGGTGAAGTCATTGATTTTGAAATTACTCCAGACGATTTCGAGCTGGTAGCTACCTGCAATACAGAGGATGTCAAATTGTCTGAAGGTTCAATCTCAAAAGCAAATACAGTCGGTTTTAATAGAGATGCAATTATGAATATAAGGCTATCTCCTCAAATGCAAGAGAAATTGAACGCCTATTCCAAGAAAGTTTTCGGTGATAATTATGTTCTTTGGAATTCTCAGAAGCAACCTGTTCCTTATCACTTTACTATTGCACAAACAAATCGATTAGGTGACGCCATTGCTAAAATGGCAGAAAATAGAGAAGATAAATTAGGGATTGAACTCAAGTAAATTCAATAAGTTACTTCCTCAATTCCTGTCAAAAAGCAGTTGGGGAGGTGTTTGTAAACAGACCCCTTTTCACATTCTGTTTTCAAACTACATATGGCGCCTACCTCTTTTTGCCTATTTGTTGTATAGTACAATTTGTACCAGGCATTCAAAGTTCAGCTACGTTTAATGTTATTTCTTCAAATTAAAAATATCATCAAATTTCCGGACCAAAATTATAGGAATGACTCCTGACGGATTAATTTCACTTTAAGAGTAATAAAATGCAAAAATTACCAGTTGATTTGCTACAAGGCATAGGTTCATATTTATCGTTACCCGATTTAAATAGCGTAAAGGCAAGTTGTAGATTTTTTAATAATTTTTATTGTGAAAATGTATCGAACCATATCAAACAGAGAAAAATTATACAAGCAGTAGCGGGGCACTCTTATGTTGCTTATTTACGAGAAAATGGCACTGTTTTTCTAAAAGGAAATTTTGATAAATATATATCAACAAAAAATAGCATTTTTCTTGAGGTTTTGAAATTAAATGATGTTCAGCAAATTTCTGGTAGTGAGAATCATTTGCTATTTCTTAAAAAAAATCGCACGGTTTGCATGATGGGAGGTAATCAAAATGGTGAGCTTGGAATGGGTAACTTAACAAATTATTCAACACCCCAGCTCATTCCTGATTTTAGAGGAGTAATAAAAGTTATTGCGGGCCAAAATTTTAGTTTGTTCCTTATGGAAAATGGCACAGTGTATACATGTGGAGCAAATAAATGGGGAGAATTGGGAGTGGGTGATGAAAATCCTCACTCAGTACCCACTAAGCTGCCTAACGTAGCAGACATTATTAATATCGCTGCCAGTGACACTCATAGGATCCTTCTTAAAAGAAATGGTACAGTCCTTGTATATGGTGGCAACCTTGAGGGGCAGCTTGGTCTAGGTGACACAAAATATCGTGAACAACCTACTCAAATTCCTGGCTACTCAGAAGTGATAGATGTTGCTGTCGGCAATAGCTATACCATCTTTCTTAAGAGTAATAATAAAATTGAAGTATGTGGTAGTAATGAATATGGTCAACTGAGTTTATATAATGTAAAAGAAGTATTAATTCCCACTGCAACGTTTATCGGAAGTGTTGTGGCAATGGCAGCAGGATTTTCACATACGGTTTTTCAATTAGAAAACGGCTCTGTTTTTACTTGTGGAAATAATCAATATGGACAATTGGGAAATGCAAATCGACAATCATCGAATAATTTATTCGCTATGGGTGTGCCAGATGTTGCTAATGTCTCAGCCAGTGGTAATAATACATTTCTTCATACAAAAAATGGTCTTATACAAGGCAACGGTGATAACCGTGTTGGCCAATTAGGTTTAAAAGAACTGGACATTCTCAGGTCGACAAATTTGCCAAAGCTTAATGACTGGATAAATGTTCTAGAGCAATTGTCTGATAAAAAAAATCATGATCAAAATACCAATAATAAAAAAACCTAATTATTGGAATTTGAAAAAAATACCCAAATAAATGCTGTGCCTTGGATTTGATTGCCCTCATTGTTGATTTTTGACAAATTGAAAATATAACTTATTGGAGCCGGACTTGTGAAACAACCAATCGAGAAGCTTATTATTGAAATTAAAACTAAACTACAGGATAAAATGTTCTTAGATCATTTAATAGTGAGGCCTGATGTTGACAAAGTTAACCGAAAGATGGATAGCTATCTTGGTAATATTAGGGAAGGAGATAGCGAGTCTTCAAAACGGTGTGTCCATTTTCTGCTTAAAACAGCAGCTGAGTTAAATATGGGCGCCGAACTACATCAGTTACTTAGCTTAAACCAGCTTGATGATATAAATGATTTTCTTCTGTTTGAAACCTCTGTAACTGCTGACGCTGAAAATGATGATGACAATGGCAAAACTTTATTAGGTATTACTGCATTTCATGGACATATCGATTTAGTCCGCTATTTAGCTGAGGTAAAATTAGCAAACTTAAATGCTCAAGATATGCATGGAAATACGCCTTTACATCAAGTAGTTTATGGGGATTCGTATCCGGTGAATAAGCGCAGTTTTGGCAGCGCTCACGAAGAAGTTGCCACTTATTTGATTCAACATTGTGCAGATATAAAAATAAAAAATAAGAAACAATTAACTCCATATGTCTGTGCAAAGTTGGGTGCTCCATTGAAGATTGAAAGTATGATAGGTAAAAGATTAACTGCCTATACCGCTGCACCTAATTATGCGCATAAAGTAAGAACAATTTTGGAACAAGAATTATACACTTTAGAACGAATACGGTTTGATAAAACGGGGCAGTTCTTTTTTAAAACTATTATAACGCATCCTATAGACTACCCTGTATTTAGGCTTGAATATGCGATAAGTCAGCATGTGGCGAAAGGAACCACGCCTTACGGCTACCCAAATTTAAAGCAAATATTCACCTCTTTAGATAGTCTAAGTGAGAATGAGTGGCATGATTTACAGAGGATAATATCCTCGCAGAAACCAGAGCCCTGGAGTTTTAAATATGGGATTATCACTGATCAGCTTGCTAAGATAACAAAGCAAAGCGTAGGTATTGGGCTGGTTTCTTTTCTATTAATTCAATATTCAGCTCAAGATATTTTAATTGCTGTATTAGTCGGCGCACTATCTGCTATGTTTGCTTGGCAATGTTTAACTGAGGTAGCATATAAAGCAGAAGTGAAGCAAAGAGGCGTGCAAACTGATAGAGTGAATGAGTTACTGAAACATAATCGTTTTTTTGCACCCGAGGGTCCTCGTTCCCTGCAAATTGCGAACTTAAACTCTATTGAGAGGGAGTTACAAGCTCTGGAGAATAAATGCTCTGATCAGAATTCACAGCTTAGCATTAACATTCCGTAATTATTACTTGATAACTTAATTTATAACAGCTAATTGAGGCTTTATATGCAAGTGGACTTCGAAAAGTTTTATTGTGACGTTACAGATTTTATACATACTTCCAAAATGACTAAAGAGAAGAATGTCAAAAACATTCTTGGGAAATTGGATGAGCTAGAAGAAGACCAACTAGTTGATATGCAAAGAAGAATCGATAACGAATTTCATTTTATATGTCATCCTGATCCAACAAGCCTTCCTCCTTATATCATCGTAGTTTTACAACATGGTAGTGAAGCGTTGAAAAGAGTGGGTGTCTTGGCTTGCGTAATGATTATAGCTAATTATATTTTTTCACCACAAAAATTGTCACCTATATTCACCTTAGCACAAGGTATCGCTGCTGGCATAACTACTTTTGGAGCTAGTGTTATTTATGATAATAATCAAACAACGACTCAGAAAAAATTGGAAAGACTTATGTTATTTAAAAGCAGATTGAATGAATTCAACTTGGAGTCCAAAAGCCATTCGCCAAGAATTAAATTTACGTAAAGTTATGACTTGAGGATAAAAATTTGCATTCTGTTTATTTTATTTCAGATTTTTCATATAACCCGAGCCATCCAAATCCGGTAAAAATTTTTGAGCTGGGGGATGCTTTTAACTCTGATTATCCAGGAAAAAAATTAGGCAAAGAAAAATCATCTCCTTATACTTATTTCATCAATGATCTAAAGAAACGTTATCCCAATGCACTTCTGGTGCAGGTGCTTCCATCAGGTCTGAACATTGACGATTTGGAAAACAATACTTCCATGCTAACTTATGACAAAGAAGATATATTTAATGATTCTCCTCAACATAGATCCAATTCCTTTCCAACTATTGTCAATCTTATTATAAAAACTATCCAAAATGCAGTAAATCGCTCCGAACAAAGCCGTTTATTAGTAATCGCGGTGGGGCATCCCAAGATTTTTGATGAGATACCTGCCGGTCTCAATGAATATCATAAACTTAAACTGATTAATTACTATTCCCGCACTTTACATCAATCATTTTATAATAAAAGGATATTGCATGATTTTGCGTATCATAGTCCAATCTATCCAAAAACCCTATGCCTGGATTTCGACCGTTACTATGTAGAGGAAGAAATAAAATCAGAGGTGAGTGAATTTATAACCTCCAGTCAAGCTAATCATTATGTTATCAAACCGACCGATGGCACGCATTCAGAGCATGTACATACTGTAGCGAAAGATGATCTATTAAATGTTATAGGACTAATTTTAGATGGAAGTTATTCGCGGGACGCATGTTCGCGATTTCATTTAAGTGGTATGTTAATACAAGCATGCCATCAATCTAAATTAATACCATTTAAAGGTAAGTCCTTTCTTGCAAAAGCAAGAGCCATTATTAGAGCTGATTTTGATGAAGTTAATCCTACTAAAGCACCGAGGTTAAACTTAATTAGCGGATATTGGCAGCTGGCTAAAACGCCTTATAATGGTGAGGTTAATGATGATACTTTAATAGCCAATATGGCAGTGAATTCCGAAGGTGTGGTAGAGATAGATGCTGAAGATTGGAATGAAATTACATCCCATTTCCAAGAACATTTACCTCCAATACTCCATTCTATGGCTAGTAACAACAAGGAGAATGATTGGACTCTCCTGTCAAACGATGATGATTTATCTTATGGTGATGTTATAAATCAATTTCTTAAACAGCAAGTTTTAATACCCCACGGGTCTACTTTTTTTAAGAAAATATTCCATTGGCGAAATACTTATATTGAGAATAGTGATAGTCAAGAAATTGCCAATAAATTTATCTTTGATATGATTGGATCGCATCAAACTTATAGCAATATCTACCGTTATCAATCTAGTAATAGCATTGTTAAGAATGCTGTAACCATGTTTAATGACAGAGCTATAAATATGGCTAATCATAATATATTGTCTCTGCCCTATAAATTTAGGCAAAGAACCATAATATTTTTCCTCTGCCTAGCAATAGTTGTCACTTTAGACTTTATCCTTAATAAAAGTATATCTCCCAAAACTTTTTTAAGTTCAGTTTTTTCGGTATTGATTTCGTCTTTTATAATTCAATTAGCATTAAGCATTAAAAATCCTTCTTCTTTTTATAGCAATTTCTTTCCTACACCTGCGGATGGTAGAATAGCTTTCTTTGCTAAAAATGACGAGAATCAGCCACGTAATTGTGTCAACCAAGACGAGGAGTTCGAAGATGTCCTCCTAGTAGAAGAAAGAAAAAGCTCAACCATTACTCCCTGACTATTATTTTAATTCACGCTAAGAAAGTTTATACTGATACGCCATGTTGTGAGCCACGAAGGGTCTTGAACCGAAAGGTATCAATGGTCTGTGTAAACAAATTGGCCACAGCATGACACTCATAGTTTTCTGGGATGCTTAGGGTTACATACTAAACTTAAAGCCAGATGGTGACCCCTTCTATTGTTTACTAAAAGAGGAAGATAATAATGCAACAAAATGAAGAACAGAAACGCTTGAAATATTCAGATATGAAGGAAATGCTTGATACTATATTGGACAAGTTTAATTTGTCTGGAAGATGTGATGTTTTTGAAGAAACATTGCTTAAAATGGCTGGAATCACTAGCGAGCCTACTGCCTGTCAATTCTCTATGAACAATAGCACTCAAGGTGCGCTAACTAATTTTGACTTAGGTATTACCTATGTTGACGCTAATAAATTTTACAAATATTTCCGTGACCATTACAATGATCAAAGTGCATCAATGAGTACAGAAAATACTGTAACGATCAAGGGTCAATCCACTATATTCATTCGACTAGATAGCCATATTTTGGCCACTAAAGTATTGCCTGATTTTGAAAATAAACTAAAGGAAATGGCTCTCACCCATCCTGGCATTATTGAGGATTATAAAACTCAATGTAATCCACATCTCACAAGATATGTCAGTTATGACGATTTTGTGGGCCCACTGATGAAGCTCGGCAATAAATTGGGCCTTGATGCTAGCAAAACTGATTTTATTGAGGAAACATTTTTAATATTAGCAGGGATTACTAGCCCTACGACTACTTGTCGCTTTCAACCGAGTAAAAGTCCCAGGAAAACTGATTTTTATTTGGGAATTAGCGTGGAAAATGCCGAAAAATTTAGAGATTTTTTTAACGCCATTTCTGCGGACTCAGCCGTTATTATTGAGGAGGATGTTAAATTACCTGATAAAGGTGAGTTACTCCTGCAACGAGTACGTATCGATAATAAAATTCTTAAGGATCTTTATGGCAAATTTAGCGCAATGCTATATTCTCGATTAATTACTGAGCCTGACGCTATTGAGTTATATCGTAAAGCTTCAGGCGTATTACCCCAAACAACAAAAGAAATTATCGCCATTTTGGATACCGTTTTTACCGATCTTGTTTCGAAATTGCCGAAGAGAAATTCGACTTGTTATTTAGATGAGAACAATAGAACAGCGCCTAAAGTTCCCTCTTTAATGGAATCAATATACAAGAGTGGTGTCTTAGCGGGTCAGGAGAATGCTATGGTCGCAAATAGCGCAACTCTATTTAAAAATGGTGAAATTTTAAAATATAAAATTAGCTTACCCAACCGAGATCCTGATAATAATTCGGAGACTATTGAGTTAGAAGAAATGCGTCCAAATAAGGATGGCGCAGCAACATTGAAATTAACTCATGCAGTCTCTAACTTACGCCAAGCGATAGCAAATAAACTCCCCTTAAAAGAGATTGCTGATCAAAGTGAGAAATTAACACAAGCCATTCACTTCTATAGCTATGCATGTAACTCACCCAAGGAAAGAGCTGAATTTAAGAATAAATACAAAGCTAGTTTAAAAAAATGTCAGAAAGATATCGAGGCCATTTATGAGAAAAATGCAAATCCTGATCATTGGGCTATAAAAGAATCTTCTTCTGCCAGACCACCTTCTTATTTTGATCAGTCATATAATTCGTATTCCACTCCAGGTCCTGGAATGAGATGTTAGGCATTACAAATTAGGGTAAATTATGGAATGGGTTGAGGATAAAGACATATTCACCAATCAAGATTTTTGTTATTGGTTACAAGGTTATTTTGAGATCAGTGAACTGTCGAATTTAGATGTGTCGAAAATAGATATAATACGAAAGAAATTGACTGATATTAACGAGCCCTTGGGTGAATATACCTCCTGGCTAATAGAAGTAATTGAAGATATCGAGATGCATGACTTCCAAAATGAGATCATTATGCAATGGGAAGACCCAATACGTCTCAATTTGGCCAGTATTTTCAAGCACGTGATTGATGATAGCTATTCCTCAGCTCATTCAAAAGAAAAGTTACAAAAAACACATGATGAAACATCTACCTAAGGCTTTAAAATGATACATCGCGAATTTTGTCTATGGTTGGATGGCTTCTTTTCCCTAGAAAACAATGCAAGCAAATTGACTCCAAAACAATTAAACATTATAGACAGCCATTTAAACTTGGTTAAATTAATAGACGGCGAACTGCAGGGGTTTCCAAAGTGGTTAAAAGTCATGATCACGCCTCGCTTAAGCGACAGCCATTTTTTTGATCAAACTAAGATCGAAAATCTGACATTAGAAATAAAGACGCAACTGGTTAGTTTTAATATTCTAACTTTATCCCGCCAGCCTTATAGTTCTGAAAGATAACAAAGTAAGTTAGAAATAAAGTGGTCGAGCACACATCACCTCACAGTAAGAAATTGCACGAGCTCGCGGGACGACAGCTGGGGAATCAAATTTTCGTCCCAGTTTTTCAGCAGGGCGATTGCACCAAAATAATCCATGATTAATGGGAATTAATAGACAAAGATAAAAAAAAGTAATAAAAAAAGCGCTCCCAATAAGTTCAACAAAATCAGCATAAAAGGAGCGCTTTAGATGGATAAGGATATTAAAAGAAGAGACATAGCACAACCTATAATCACCTGTTTTTCTTCATTAGAAGACCCCCGGGTTATTGGAAGAACTAAACATAAGCTGGTTGACATAATAGAGTTTGATCTTGCGTTTTGCAGTCCAGCAAATGAGAATCCAGTTCGCCTTCTAAGGCAGCTTCTAGAATTTCCTTGATAAGCGGGGTGAGAACGCCATTTTTTCCGGTCAAGGATTGACCCGATTTAAGTTGATCTATGGGTTCTTTTTGAAATTGGCTAAAATCAAAATTTGCTAATCAATTTTTTGTTACTCATCATGTCAGCTTTCTCAAGTTATAAAAATAATAACAATTTATGAAAGCTGTCACAGTTATTTAAACACTCCCGGATTTTTTTGTTGACTACATCATTACTTTAAAAACGCTTTTATTTGGCGCAAAATTATAGTAATTGCACCACAACCTATCATTAAAATTATTGATCTACATCCACAATACGACGGCCAGCCTATCCAAAAATCTAAAGAATTAGCAAGGTCATATCAGCAGATGGCAAAGGAAGAAAATTGTGAATTTATAGATGCTGGTCTTATCGTCGGTTCAAGCGTTTAGATGGCATACATCTTGATGTGACAGATCATGGACTGCTTGGTTATGTTGTGGCAGAAAAGGTAAGACAGATGAGTAATTTATTGAATAAAAATTGTTGTTATACAGAAAGAAAGAGCAATCGCTATAAATTATGACCGTGACAGAATCGTGACAAAGTGAAAGCAATTTACGGTTGTTTTATGTCACTTTATAGCACTTTTGATGATTCTAAAGTATCGTAAGACTTTGATTAATAACAAGTTACATTTATGCCCGTTCTGACTACGAACCAGTGGTCGGGAGTTCGGCAAAAATGCAGGAAAGCATTTTTGGACGTTTGCAGCGCAAACGCCCCGAAGGGCCGAAGGCCAGGATGGCCTGAGTCAGTCTCTCCGGGCGCGCCAAAATTCTGATCTAGATTCAATAGGTTACTTATATAATTCAGATAGCTTCCTAGCGCAAGGGCAGAGGAGTGTGACAGATTTGTGACATTTCTTTTATTAGCCTACAACGTTGCCTCAGCGATATTTTTTATTTGGATGGGAAGCGTGATGATCCTGCTTCTGTTTAGTAGGATGATTATCCTTGGCTTGCTTTTTTTGTGCTTCATTATGAAACATCAACTTAAACTTGCCCTCCGGATCTACAGCCAAATTTTCTGCTTTATAAGAGTGCCGGGATTTGTTTTCTGGTTGAGGATTATTGTTTTTTGTTGGCATCTCACAAAAAAAATGAGTTATGCAGGCATGCATTTCAGGAAATAGCAGTAGCTGGACAGCACTATCAAATTCGGCATAATAGCTCGCTTGCTCAATAAGGCGTATCTCTCTAAGCTGACCCTGATAATCAGGGTGGTGATCGATTACGTTTTTCATCGCCTGAATTTCTTTTAAAAGTGCTATGGCACGATGATTTGGATCCTTGGGATTGGAAGTATGGGGTTCATAGTCTTTAGAAAGCTCTATTAACTTCTGTGCTTTCGTAAATAATTGAGGCATGGCTGTGGAATCTGCAAAATATTTTAATAAATTGTCAACTCTCTTTTCTCCCTCTTTTAATGCTAACTCGAATTTGGCAACTTTATTTTGATCAACATAACCAGCCTTATTAAGAAAAGGAGTAGCCAGTAATAGCTTATCTTGAACTTGAATACCGCTTAAAAGATTTTTGAAAACGATCTGGTGAGTAAAGAATTCATTGCGCAGTCTTTTTTTATATTCTGATAATGTTCCTTTCGAGGTATGTGCTATCGAAATAATATCATAAAGAAAATCATAATCTCCGAATTTTCCCAAGCCAAACTTAGAATTCATCGTGGTTTGTAAAAGAAACATTAATTTAAAAGTTTTAGGATTAATGATATTGGGAAAATAAGAATTTTCCTTAAGAATATCTATAAATGCTCTTTTGAGCAATTTCACTTGGGGAAAGTAACTTTGATCTGCTAGCTCTTGAGTAATGGAAATTTTAAAGTTTTGTATCCATTCATGAGTAGAAGTGGATTGCGATTTTAATATTTGCAAGTCGTTATCGCATGCTTCATTGGTATCTGGTGTGCTGTTATCTTGATCAGTGGTAGTTAAAAATATATCCTTTGTTGGTTGAGAAAATAAAGTTGGATTAGCTAAGATATTTTTATCCTCATCCCCAGAGCGAAGTAATAAAGTCGTGTTATTTTGATAATATTGATGATAAATTACGGCGAGCAAGATCATCGTAGTCGAACCTGCAATCGCCCAATATATATAAGATTGATTATTGATTTTAGATCTACTATTTTTATTTTTCATAACAAAATTTCCAATATTAAAATATTTTTATTTAATGATAGTGAGAAGCTCTTAGTTAGGTTAGTTTATTATTTTAAATAAAAGAGTTAAGTGACCCCCATGTCTAGACCAGCAACCAATTAAATTTTAGGAGATATCACCCTCTTAAAATTAATAAAATATTTGTTGAGCCTGTGGGTATGTGGGTAACTCGAGCTTGCGAGAGTTATCCAC
>JACCWJ010000024.1 GCA_013697705.1 Gammaproteobacteria bacterium
GGATCCAGCATCGGATTTGGATCCCGCGAATAAATCGCGGGACGACGGAGAGGGATGGGTTCCGGACGATGGAAAGTCGAACCAATTTTTGTCCAGTACAAAGCCTAAAATTCAGGACTTGTTTTGCATCAATATCGCTACCCATATTTAACCAATCTGCTTTATATCTTGTGGCTAGATTTTTTAGCGTAGTCTTGATGCGGTGAAGCAAAATAAAGCAAAAAAAGGCCAAAATTAAGGTAAATACCGCTTGATGCAATCATTGGGTTAGTCAGTTGTACGCGGCTCAGGCCATTTTTCCTTAAGGTTTGTATTGTATAATTAATTCCTCCTAAATTTACATTATCCGAGACCTTATGATTAATCAATATGAACCCATTGAAGTAGAATTAAATCCCCACCAATTAGTAACCCTTCGAGATCAACAGCTTATGTTGGCATTATTAATGCTAGGGGAGCAGCATTTAGAGATCAAAGAAAGTTTGGCAATGACAGACGATGCTATAGCTCTTTTCAAGAGTGGATGTGCTCAAGGCGAATTAGGTGAATTAATAGCCTCGGTTATTGAGATGGGTTCAGCTTTATCTAGCTTGATGAAAGTAGTAGTGCGGAAGGGCATTTTGCAAGAACACGGACCTTCCTTGATTGAATTAAGTGAGAAATTTAGGGCGACGTTAGTTAATTTGCCTCAAAATTCACGTGCAGAGCGCTTCGAGGCGCTTACACAATTTGAAATAGGGCTAAATGCACTAGAGGCCAAATTAAGCTTACTCGATAATAAATCAGCATCAGTTAATTATACGAGACTCACTCCTCAGACTATTTATACGATCTCTATTAAAGATCCTGCCTCTTCAATGCAGGAGCAATGTTATAAGGTGAAGCTACCGCACCACTTTCTTTTTTTGCGTCGCAAAGGTGAAGGTAAGACAGGGGTGGTTTATGAAGTACTAAATAAGCTAGAACCCGTTTTGGGTCAGGGTACTTATGCAATTGTAAAAAAACTTGCCGGAAAAGTTAAGCAGGGATACCCGATCATTACTTACATCCAATATGGTAAAGATACAATTAATGAATATGTAATCAAAAGCTTTCATCCAGAACATCGATATGCCTCTATTCAAGAATGGAATATGAGCAAACATGCGCCGCATATACATTGTAAGCCGCCACTTTTTGGTAAAAAAATAGGGCACCTTATTACTCAATACTTTCCCGACATAAATATATTCGATCTCTCGTGTGAGGCTACTGCGCTACCCGAAAGTTTTATTCTAGATACGGCTTTAAAATTAGTGCAAGCATATAAACTGCAACTATTTAATCAAGGCATCGTTCATCGCGACATCAAATCCGACAATATCCTGGTGAGATGGATTGCCACCGGCCAAAATTTTGTTGACTTGAATTTGAGTCAACGTGCTCCTAAATTATTCGCTCATGGAAGTGGTACTCCCGCTTATATTTCACCCGAAGTTTTAACTTCAAGTGTTCAAGAAGCCTCTTCTGATATTTATGGTTTGGCGCTGGTGTTATGTGAAATAATTTGTTATCAAAGCTCGTTGAGCAACGATTTTTCACGCTCACTTGACCAGATTCAAGAGTTGATTTTGGCTATAATTCCGGTCAAACATAAAATTGAAGGGCTGTCACACTTAATTCAAAACTTAAAATTTATACTGCTTGAGGCGATGAATGAGACGGGATTAGACCCAAAAATCCAAACTGAATTATTTGGCATTATTGCAGCTATGTTACAGGTGGATCCAAAAAAACGTCCCTCAATTGACACTTTAATTACAAAATTTAATAATCTCAATACGCAATATTTATCACCCAATTTTCCTTCTGATTTATATGATAAAGC
Organism: Gammaproteobacteria bacterium; assembly: GCA_013697705.1. Classification (NCBI taxonomy): domain Bacteria; kingdom Pseudomonadati; phylum Pseudomonadota; class Gammaproteobacteria; species Gammaproteobacteria bacterium. The sequence goes on from JACCWJ010000024.1 coordinate 1,868, forward strand.
AATCGAATTACGTGAGAAGCTCATTGATATAGAGCAGCAATCTAACTTAAGAAATTTAGAAATTTCGAATCGTTCTCAGAATGAACTGTCTCACAGCACACTGCCGATTACAAACCAAAAAGAAAATGAAATTGCTCCCCTTTCGGCGCTAAAAAAATTGCTAGTAGAGGATGGATGCATGCAAGTGGAGGCAAGTTTTTTACCTGCCTTTTTGCAAAACTTAGGATTATCTTCTTTACAAAATTCCGCTACCCTTGAGGAGGTCACCAAGCGCGTTGAAGAAATTATTGCTAATTTTTTTCAGCAAATGGAAGAATTATTAATTCTATCTGAACGATTGTATAGCCTCAAGCCTACAGTTGATAAACATCCGTTGATATCTGGCATTGATTCTTTAGAACAATTCAACTACTTGATGCGTGATGTTGATGAAGTATTTGGAAAACACTCCAAATATAGTTTGACGCTAGATAACTTATTGCCATTAACTCAAAGTATTACTAAACGATTAGCGATACTTTCAGCTAATGTGGATCATTTTGAGACTACGATTCAGGGCCATTTAGATAATATTTTTAAACTAAAAACTATACGCAAAAATATCATCGCAACGCTTAATGATTATGTCGCTGAGAGTGATACGACTTGGAACCATCTTTTTCATAAAAAAGCTTTTTCAGCTGACAAAAAGAATCTAATAAATAATGTTATAGATATTTGTGAGAAAGCGGGCAATGTGGATGAATTATCGAGTGGAGTGAGGAGTGCCCTGCAAAATAATAGTGCCTCAGGTGTGTTTCCCAAAAGTAAAAATCCGATTGAGGAAAAATTAGTGAGCGCTCTAAATTTAGAGACTACTAATTTATTGGGTTGCGATCGAGTGTCCCTGCAAACCTATTTAGGTTGAAAGAGAGGCTAATCATACAATAGGCCTTTGTTCTATTTCACTACATTAGGGTCACGAATACAATAAGCTGAACCTTTTGAAACGAAGTGGAATAAAGGTATAACAAAGCATTTTTATAGATAATTATTTGCACTTTTAGTATAGTTTTAAGAGAGACCCTCTCCTACACCAATGCAGAGAAAGCGAATGTTAGATAAAAAAAATGCAATTGAAAGACAGCTCAATCCTACGCAATTAAAAAGTAACATTGATCAACATTTAATGTTTATGTTTTTAACTTTAGGTGAACACCAACTCGCTATTAAAGAGAGTTTATTTAAGTTACACCAAGCTAGGATTAATTTTGATAAATACTCGGACGATGTCTTCAAAATTCTGACGAGCCTTTACACCATTCTATCCAACTTAGAAAATTTAATTGTGGTAAAAGGTCTCTTAATTACTCAGGGTCCTGCCCTGGTGGCATTGTGCAAGGAGTTAACCGACACTCTAACTGCATCATCAACTATTAAGGATAGGGATTGCCTCCCATTTCAAACTAGAATAATGCAGTTAGAAGCTGCTGTTAAAAAGGAAGCCCAACAAACGAAATATGTCGATTATACCCGGCTGCGGCCTGAAATGGTTTATCCAATACATCTGAGCAAGGCCGACCATTCTCTTCATTATTACCCAGTACGCTTCGTTGATCATTATCTTTTTCTGCGCCCCAGAGGCAAAGGTAAGAACGGAGTGGTTTATGAGGTTGAGCGAGAAAATGAACCCTTACTTGGAAACGGCGGCACTGCTAAACTTAAACTACTCGCTGGCAAGGTTAAAAAAGGTTACCCAAAAATAGTCTATTTGCAATATGGTAAAGATACGTACTTTCACTATGTGATAAAACATTTTAAAAAGAAACCACTGAAACACGTACTAAGTGAGTGGGCAATCAATCAATATGCTCCGCATATACGATGCAAGCCTCCCTTGATAGCAGCAGACAGTGATCATCTGGTGACGCAATACTTTCCTGATACCAATTTATTTAATTTTTTAGAAGCTCCGTTTGTTATAACAGATTATTTTGTGATTGATCTATTATTAAAATTATCACGGGCTTATAAGTCACAAATATTTGACCGAGGCATTATCCATCGCGACATTAAGTCCGATAATATTTGTGTGAAACGTACTGGCTCAATTGAAATTTTGGCAGATCAAATAAAATTTATAGATCTAGATTTTGGTCAGCATGTCAGCAATGTCTATCGCGCCCAAAGTTATACTCTTGCTTTTATAGTACCTGAAATTCTTCAGTTCACTACTCAAAATGCTTCTTCAGATATTTATCAATTGGCACTGCTTTGGATAGAAATTATCTGCTTGAAAAGTGAGATGTTTAAGAGCCTTTACAATAACTTAACCGCGGAACTTCATCTGCATCTGAGTACAGGCATGCCTGAACCACTTTCTAAGCTTAACCAAGTTAGAGACAGTCTGATACGGACTGCTAAAAGTGCAATGTTATCAATTAATTTATTACCTTCTTTGAAAGAAAAAATAAGTTCTCTGCTTGAACAAATGCTCTCAATCGATCGCGATATGCGCCCCCCTATCTCGACCATCATTGGTGATTTAGAGAGCCTTGAAGCTGAATACTATGGTTTTGATCGTAATAAAAATATACAAGATGCACAAAGTGAATTAGTTAAAGGGTTAGCTGAAATAGCAGAGAAATCTGTTACCGGTTACTCTGATCAATTATTAATAGTGAATGATGAATCAAATCTTGAGTTTGATCCTATCGCTGCTATGGGGGAATTAATTAACCAGACTTGTGAAAAAATACCTGGTGGAGAGCCTTTGAGAATGTGTTTGCGTGGCGCTTCTTTAAATGCTTTACAACATTTCTATACGCATGATGAAGTGACTGCTTGTGTTAGTAGCATCACCAAAAATTTTATCCAAAAAATGGAAATGCTTTTAGCATTGTCTGGTCGGTTAAAAGACTCTCGCTTAATACTAGAAAATGATGCTAGTCTCCCTCGGGAAAATTTGCTGATGGAAGAGTTAAACACTCATGAACTTGAATTAGAGGATATCTTCGGTAAACAGCGAAAATATAAACTTACATTAGATAACTTAGCCTTAGTGAGTTCCCTCGTCGAGAAAAGGCTTACCAATTTATCTAAACAGATGAATAACTTTGAATGTAGGTTGAATAAACACAAATTACCCGATCCTGAAACAGTTACAAAAATTGGTAAAATTATTAAAGACTACATCAAAAAAAGTGACAACTGCACTAGCCATTTTTTTCGCCAGCATATTTACTCACCGCAAATAAATGCGCTGATAGATGAGTTAATTGGGAATTGTGATAAGGCAAAGGATAGACAAGAATTTGTTGCACATGTTCAGGCTTTTATAAATAAAATGCCCTCCGGGTATTTTCCATTTAGCAATAACAAACTAAAACAAGAGCTTCAGGCGTTGCTCCCTATTCGTCTAGTTGATGAGGAGTTTGAAGTAGAGATTTCATTTGAGCTGTGAGTAATGGATCAGGTTTTTTCTATTGATCCTGGTAATATTTTTGCGTCAAACATTTCAATCATTTTTTGTACATTAGGATCTTTCTGAATGGATTCTTCTGCGGCTGATTTGCGTTGTGATTGTTCATGTTGATCGCGAGCAGCAGGAGTATCCATGTGAAGCTCGCCTGTCTGAATGGTCAACTGCAGAGATCTTTGAAAATAATCTCGCAAAGCTTGCCCCACTCTTTCTTCCTGTTTTTTATTGAGTAACACAGCACGTGTAGGGTCGATGGCCAAAACAATTTCATCGTTCGTCATTTTCTTAACCACACAATGACTTGCAAGGGCAGCGGTCATTCCGGTCAAATTAAGATGGGGTAAAATTTCCTGCCAGTCATTAGTTAGATTGGGAATTGTTTTAGTTGTAACTGCACTAGCGGGTACTTTTAGCGGTTCATCACTTACATGTTCTGCGACTTCTGGACGGGATTCAATCTTAGGCGCTATAGGTGTTTTATTTTCTTGGTCAGCGTTCTTGGTTGGGGGAATAATTGAGCTCGGGTGAAAGGCCAGCATCCGTAAAAGCACCATCTCAAAACCAATGCGAGGAGTTGGTGCGAGAGGTAAATCCTTTCGTCCAATTAATGCAATTTGATAGAAAAGCTGCACATCTTCAGGTGAAAGTGCTCTTGAAAACTGCTGAATTTTATCTTTATCCCAGGCGCCAACATCCGATTCTTTAACAAATTGCGCTATAGCAATTTGATGCAGCAGGGAAAGTAATTCCTCTAGTGCATTCGTAAAATCAATCGATTTTTCAGCGAGTGAATGGGTGAGAGCAATGAGATTTTGTGCGTGTTGCTCGGCTAAAGCATCCAATATTTCATAAATATAAGTGGCTTCAATCGTGCTCAGCATCATCTTTATATCTTGAACACTTATATTACCATTACTAAAAGCAATAGCTTGATCGAGTAAGCTTAGCGCATCCCGCATGCTGCCTTCGGCTGCATAGGCTAAGCGAGTTAGGGCTTCCTCTTCAAAGGGAAGATTCTCCTGCTGCAATATATCAGCTAATCGCTGCGTAATGAGTTCGGGTGCTAGGCATTTGAGATGAAATTGTAAACATCTAGACAGCACTGTGATGGGTAGCTTTTGTGGATCTGTGGTGGCTAAAAAGAACTTCACATGCGGCGGTGGTTCTTCTAAAGTCTTCAATAGCGCATTAAAACTATGCGTTGAAAGCATATGCACTTCATCGATTAAGTAAACTTTAAAACGACCGCTGGTGGGCGCATAAGCAACGTTTTCTAGAAGTTCTCTGGTGTCTTCCACTTTGGTTCTTGAGGCAGCATCCACTTCTATCAAATCTATAAATCGACCGCTGGTGATGGCTTTGCAGGAGGAGCACTGATTGCAGGGCTTAGACGTAATGCCAATCTCACAATTTAAACATTTCGCCAGAATTCGCCCGAAAGTGGTTTTGCCAACACCCCTTGTGCCTGTGAAAAGGTAGGCATGATGAAGTCTTTGATTATTGAGTGCGTTGGTTAACGCGCGAATGACATGAGATTGTCCCACTAAGGTTTCAAAGGAATCAGGGCGCCATTTACGGGCTAAAACTTGGTAATTCATAGACATCTCGCAGGGAATGGGTGGTGACCTACTCCAGCCACACCCCGGCACACGAGTCTATTGTTACCGCTGCTCCCTTCCGGGCCTGACGGGGTTCACAATATATCGTTGCGAGGGGACCAAAGAGGTCACCATAAATGGGTGGAGGTTGATATTCTTTAGATGGCCACCTTTAAATTTAGGGTGGGGAATCCAACTTCACCGACGGTGATTCTAGCATATTTCGTTAATAATGCTACCAGTTATTATCCGGGTGGTGATAAGCAATGGCGTTCTTATCAATGAGTAGATATATTAAAAGGAGATAGAGAAATGCTTGACCCTATACTAACAATATACCTTACCTTTACTCCCAAGGAGGTAAATGATGGCTGAATAGCATCCTTGATCAAGTAGGGGAAAAATCACCTGATACTCTCTTGAGTCTTTGGCATGACATGCTGGATGATATGTACGGGGAAGATGATGCCCGCAAAAAAGATCTTTATGATCTCGCATTAGCTGATGAAAGAATTAGTCAAAAAGCAAAGGAATGGTTAAAAACCTTACGCAATTGATTGGTGTCCAGCGCTTAAAATGTAGGGCTGTTGATTACAATAGGGTCCTACATTTTATTCGGCCAAGAGAGCTTTGAATTTGAAAAATCGTTGATTGTAAAAATATTTTTGGTATATCTTAATGGCTTTCTTAGTGCCTTTGTAATGAGCTGGCTTACATTTATGGATTGACCATTTAGAAAAAAGATTTAAATAGAGGGAATTTTATTATGATGACGAAGACTGAAGACAGATTAATTTCTCATGCTACCACAGAAATTAACGTACAAGACCTCATTTACGAGATTACTGAACGCATTAAAAAAGAAGGTGATAAGCCCTATGCCACCATAGAGCGACAGATTGCGATATTAAAAGATTTAACTCAGTTTTCTTTAGGCCTATTCTTGCTGCAGAATAAAGGGCTAAATGGTTTTTGGACCCATTTTCTTCTCACTTACAATCCAACGAATAAAAATGAAAAATCATACATTAATAGTACCGAACAGTTCATGCTTGAACGTGCACCTGTAGCCTTAGCGACTAGGCAAAGATATGGATTCTTTTTGAAAGAAAATCAGCTGGCCGTCGGAAGTCATAAAAACTTGGCCTGCATACCTAGTGGAATGATGGGAGAATTGCTATATCTAGATTTCAAAGATGCTGTCGATATTAAGCTATTTGGAATTGATCTTGATCCTGACACTTTAAAAGACGCGAAGGGACTTGCTGAAGAACGAAAGCTGTCACATCTTATTGAGTTAATTTGTGGCGACGCATGGCAATTAACATTTGAAAATGAATTTGATTTGATTTCAAGTAATGGTTTAACTATCTATGAACCGAATAATGAAAAAGTTCGTGATCTCTATGCAATATTTTTTAAAGCACTTAAGCCTGGAGGCAAACTTGTAACAAGTTTTTTGACCTATCCGCCAAATTTTCCAGATAAGTGCGAATGGAATTTAGAAAAAATGAATAGAGATGATTTGATGCTTCAAAAAGTTATCTTTGTAGATATTATTGGAGCGAAGTGGCAATGCTTTCGCACAACGGAGGAAACTAAAGTACAGCTTGAATCAGTGGGTTTCCAAAAAATTGAGTTTACAAATGATGACTATAAACAATTTCCAACCGTAGTAGCAGAAAAACCCTCTTCGCTAAAAATATAATAAAAGGGTTAATCTTGATTTATCCCCAGTAAGTTGTGTTTGTCAGTATATGAAAGGGGCGACTCTGGGAATTATCAGTTCTTTCTTGTCGGTAATGAAATATGAAAAACACCTGCTTTTGGCAAATTACTTTCTCCTGGAAAATCTTCTGAATTAAGAGAATTTATCATCAAGACTGTCTGAATATACATACCCCATATTATGCCGCGATGTTTTGTTTTGGCTGAATTTAAACTATAAAATCCCGCGCTAGAAATAAGTGAGCCATCAAGCGTGCGCAATTTCTTCGCTGCTTGTACACTCGTCGGAAGGTTTGTTGCGTAGATCGGTAATCATAATTCAACTTCAATGAGGTTAATGACTTCAGGCATAACTATTTGCAATCGTAGTATTGTGGCCAAAGTCTCATTGACTTGGGTAATACCCATGCTTTTCTGTTCAGAATCACCCGCAACACATGAACGATTGATGTTGTAAACTAACCAGCCAATCCAACTAAAGACACCCCCAATCGCCGCGACAATATGTTCCTTATTAATAACCCCACCCGCTTGTTGATAGGTATGTATCATTTTGAAAAAGAGGGCTTTATCGAAGTCACTGGTAATGCCACTCCAATAAAACGCTGTATTTATAATGTCATAAGTGGGGTTAATTTTGCAGGCCGATTCCCAATCGATCAGAATTGGATTATTGTCGCTGTCCCACAAAACGTTTTTTTGATCTAAGTCACCATGAGTGACGATAATGTGTGTTTTTAAAATCGGCATTGCTTTTTGATAGGCTTCATTAGCAGCCAATATATTGTCCAGATTTTGCCATAAATTTTCGGAGAAGGGGCAATCGAATTGCTTAGTCTTATCAATCAACGCAACTATTTGTTCTTGTGTGTAAGTATAAAAGTGAGCAGGGGGTAGGTCGGGCTCATCCAAGTTTAGTTGATGCATTTTAGCCAGTATTGCCGCTATTTTTAGCGCATGAGATTTTGAAACCACTTGGCTGTCCAGCGATTTTGCATCCACCCACGGGTATACTAGATAACCAGTGTCCTCTGTCATAAAAAGATAGTTACCAAATTGTGCGATAGCACACAAGGCGGGAATGTTTTTTGCAGCGAAGCCTCTTGCAATATGTTCGCTTAATTCATAATTTTTAACGATCCGTTCATCTGTCAGATCAATATCTTTCGATAATTGTTTGATCGCATAAGAGCCTTTATCTGTATCAATTCGCCACATAAGATGCAGCAAACCACCATGTATTCTCTCTGGGGCTTGTCTTGATTGACCAAGGTTAAAGTATTGGCATAAGCGTGTTAAATGGTTGTGATTCATAGATATTCACATGTAACGGAGAGTAAAGTAGAAAATTTTGAGATAAATCAACATTTGCAAATTGGCGAGGTTGGCATCCCTCAAAATAACCACCTCCTAACTGGGTGGGGAATGTCAACTTCACTGAGACCGATTCTAGTAGATTTCGATAACAATGCTAGCAGTTATTACCATTGGTGGTGATAAGAAACAGCGTTATTATCGATTTCTATGACATACGATAATAACTTACATCCTTATTCTCATGAATGGTGATAAGAAATGTCGCTATTACCGGATATTAGCTTTTTCGAGAATAAGGGTTATGATGTAAGCATAATCAAATAGAGGCCAGTTACATGGATATACAACAGTCCCCCGCAGGACAAATCGTTAAATCACCCAAAGGGTATAATGCCTTTGTGCCCCATAGTTTACCACCTAAACTGGAGTGGGATAATGCGGTGGTAAATAGCCTCTCCCGTGCTGATTTCTTGCTTGGAAAATTAGCGCGCGAAGGCAGTAAGTTACCTAATCCTCATCTTTTGATGCGCCCATTCATTACCCGAGAAGCGGTGCTGTCTAGCAAGATTGAAGGCACCCAAGCAACCCTAGGGGAAATCTTAGCCGCTAACGCTGGTGCCTATGTAAAGCAAAACCCCGACGATCTCCAAGAGGTGCAAAACTACATCAAGGCGCTTGATTATGGGCTTGGGCGGTTAGCAGAGCTTCCGTTATCGCTTCGCCTTATCAAAGAAATCCATGAGCACTTAATGCAAGGAGTGAGAGGATCTCATGCAACCCCTGGGGAATTTAGGCGCAGTCAGAATTGGATTGGATCTCCCGGATGCACCCTGAACACAGCGAAGTTTGTGCCACCCCCCCCTGACAATTTAATGGATTGCTTGGGAGAATTGGAAAACTTTTTACATGATAGATCATTACCGCCCTTGATCCATATAGCGCTTTGTCATTATCAATTTGAAGCCATCCACCCCTTTTTAGATGGCAATGGGCGCGTTGGACGACTGCTGATTATGTTGTTGCTTGTTGAACAAAGAATGCTCACCAAGCCTTTGCTTTATTTATCTGCATTTTTTGAAGCAACACGCGATGAGTATTATAAACAGCTTTATAATGTCAGTTCAAAAGGCACCTGGCATGAGTGGCTTATTTATTTTCTCAATGGTGTTGCCGTACAATCTGAAGATGTTTTATCACGCGCTGAGCGCATCAATGCATTATTAAATCAATGGAAAATTGATGTTGGAAGCAGTGGCTCTCAAGTTCCTGTGGACATGGTGCAGCATTTGGCTGTGAATCCTTATTTCACCACCAGTAAAATTGCTGAAGATCTAGAGATTGCCTATAGCACAGCCCAGAGAGGCGTTCAAAAACTTGAGGCTGCAGGCATTATCAAAAAGACGAATGATAACAAACGAGACAAAGTCTACTGTGCTACCGCAATATTAAATATTCTAGAAGAACCTACAAAAATTAGGGCGGATGTTTATGAGTAATAACAGCGCTCGGATCAAACAATACACTAAAGTGTCAACAAGCCTCGCATACCTTAGCAATGAGATGAGTTTTTTCAACGACTTCAAAAAGAAAGCAAATCAACCCAATACCCTGCAGCACAACTAGAAAAATTGCTGAGAACAAGCTCATCGGAGATAACATGACCACCATTATTGAAACAGAAAGGCTTATTTTAAGAACCTGGAACAAAGAAGACGCATAGCGGAAAATGGAGCCCCAGGATTTTTTATTTTTAATGAAATCTAACAATGGCAAAACTGGCGGAGAGAGAGGGATTCGAACCCTCGGTACGCGATTAACGTACACACACTTTCCAGGCGTGCTCCTTCGACCGCTCGGACATCTCTCCTTCGAAAGGCCGCATAGAATACCATGCCTAAATTAATCGGGGTAGCATTTTACTGAGGGAGAATTATCAAAAATCCTGATGCAGGAAAAGCCTAATTACTGTTCTCCCATAGTACCCGATAGTTTATTATCTTCATTTAGGTCTTCTTAGCCAATAATGCAGTCAAAATCTCATAGTAAACTTGGGTCAGTAAGTCTAAGTCCTTCACGTTAATATGCTCATTAATTTGGTGGATAGATTGGTTGATGGGTCCTATCTCTAAAATTTCGCACCCAGTTTTAAAGATAAAACGCCCGTCTGATGTGCCGCCGTCGGTTGAGGGGCGGGGTTTGATCTGCGCTACTTTTTCTATTGCGGCTGTTGCTGCATTGAATAACTCGCCGGGTTGAGAGAAGAAAGGTTCGCCGGAGTATTTCCAATCGATATCATATTTTAGACCGTGCTTATTTAAGGTACTAAGCACTTGCTGTTTTAATCCATCCACAGTAGAGGGGGTCCCGAAACGAAAATTAAAAATGGCTTCTAATTCTCCAGGAATAACATTAGTGGCGCCGCTACTCGAATGTAAATTGGAAATTTGAAAACTGGTGGGAGGGAAATACTCGTTGCCTTGGTCCCACTGTATCTGCGTGAGTTCGTTTAATGCGGCCAAGCTTTTATGAATGGGGTTATCAGCTTTTTGGGGATACGCTATGTGGCCTTGTTTACCGTGTATTTTTAAGGTGCCATTGAGCGAACCGCGTCGACCTACTTTAATAACATCGCCAAATTTATTCTCAGAGGAGGCCTCCCCTACAATACACCAATTAATGTTTTCATTGCGCTTCAGCAACTCTGCAACTACACGTTTGGTCCCATCTGTGCTCGGACCTTCTTCATCACTTGTTATCAAAAAGGCGATAGATCCTGAATACCGGGGGTTTTCTTCAATAAATTGTTCGCAGGCACAAACCATCGCAGCTAAACTGCTTTTCATGTCAGCAGCTCCGCGCCCATAAAGTGCACCATTTCGTATTGTTGGCTCGAAAGGAGGAGAGGTCCACTTGTCGAGAGGTCCAGGCGGCACTACATCCGTATGTCCCGCAAATAATAAAACCGGTGCAGAATTACCGCGGCGTGCATAAAAGTTTTTCACTTCACCAAAATTCATTTTTTCTATTTTGAAGGACATTTTTTGAAGCCGATCTTCAAGAATTGTTTGACACTGAGCATCGTTAGGCGTGATGGAGGGCTGTGCAATTAATTGTTTTGCTAAGAGCAAGGTGGCCGAAAGGGTGACAGAAGTTAGCATATAAACCCTTAATTATCGATAGTGCAACTACGAAGCAACTCATTAACTCCCACTTTCTCGCGGGTCCGCTGATCTACCTGCTTAACGATGACGGCACAATAGAGACTATATTTCCCCTCTTTTGATGGGAGATTTCCGGAGACCACAACGGACCCAGCAGGAACTTTGCCATACAGCACTTGGTCTTTCTCACGATGATATATTTTGGTACTTTGACCGATATAAACGCCCATCGAAATAACCGAACCTTCCTCAACAATGACCCCCTCGACAATTTCCGAGCGCGCGCCAATGAAACAATTATCTTCAATAATGGTGGGATTTGCTTGCACAGGTTCGAGTACTCCACCAATACCCACGCCTCCGGAAAGATGGACATTTTTACCGATCTGAGCACAAGAGCCCACCGTGGCCCACGTATCCACCATAACTCCAGTGTCAACATAGGCACCTATATTTACGTATGAAGGCATCAAAACCGTGTTAGAGCCGACATAGGCTCCTTTGCGCACGCAGGCTGGAGGCACAATGCGTACATTATTCTGAGTAAGTTCATTATCTGATAAACCTGCAAACTTAAGGGGGACTTTGTCATAGAATTGTGTGAAAGAACCATCGATAGGTTTACTATCTTCTATACGAAAATAAAGCAGGACAGCTTTTTTGACCCATTGGTGTACTTGCCATTCGCCATTACTTTTTTCAGCAACTCGGACCTTCCCCTTATCGAGCAGGTCGATCGTGGTATGTATTGCTTCTCTAAGTTGTTTACTCGCATTTTGTGCCGTAAGGCTGGTCTTCTGTTCGAAGGCGGCGTTGATGATGTCTTGTAACTCTTGCATAATAGCACTCCCTAATACCTATAGGTTGATTCTATTCCGGTATCTTTCATTTGGCAAAAAATTAGTCAAAAGAGAACAACTCAAGAATTAAATGACAACCAAATGGAAAACTCATTGACGCAATGGTACCTGCCCTTTATTATCTGTTGTCTAATTTTCGGGGTATAGCGCAGCCTGGTAGCGCGCCTGCTTTGGGAGCAGGATGTCGGGGGTTCGAATCCCTCTACCCCGACCAGTGTCATTATTAATTGCGAAAGCTAGTCCAGTTATGCGCCTGTAGCTCAGCTGGATAGAGCATCGGCCTTCTAAGCCGAGGGTCGCAGGTTCGAGTCCTGCCAGGCGCGCCAATATGGTGGACGTAGCTCAGTTGGTAGAGTCCCGGATTGTGATTCCGGTTGTCGCGGGTTCAAGTCCCGTCGTTCACCCCATTAATCAATAGTTTATTAATTTAGCAGTTATAGTTATTTAGATTTATCATTTCGAGCGCACATGCTAAATGAAAAGATTCTACGTCATTCCTTTTTTGGAGCTGCCTTTGGCACTTTGATAGAGTATTATGATTATTCGCTGTTCACTCTCTTTTTGCCTATTATTGCACCTTTATTTTTCCCCTCAAGTTCCCCCTACGAATCCTTGGTTAAAAGTTTTAATGTCTTGCTCATCGCGATGGTTTCTCGCCCTCTTGGCGGATTATTTTTTGGATATCTGGGTGATGCTTTCGGCCGCAGAAAAGCATTGCTCACATCTATGTATGGCATTGCAATAGCGACAATTGTAATTGGATTCATTCCCTCATATGCGCAATTTGGCATCGGCTCAATCATCATTTTAATGATCGCAAAAACTATTCAAATTTTTTGTTTTGGTGGTGAGTATAATGGCGCCGGAATTTATGTGGTTGAGCACGCGCAAAGCAAAAATGAAGGCTATATTGGCAGTTTACTTTCAGCGGTCACTCTTATTGGTTCGTTAATTGCCTCGGTAATTGGAATAATTATCACCTTTGCGTTTATGCCAGAATGGTCATGGCGTATTGCTTTTATTCTCGGAGGAGTAGTGGGTATCAGCGGTATTCTTTATCGGAAAAATTTACTGGAATCCCCGCATTTCAAACAAGCAGATGCTGCGCGCGATAATCTGAAAAACATGCTTCGTAAATTCCCGCTCGAAATAATCGCAGGCGGATTTGTTGGAGGCTTTGCAACCGTACCTTTTACCACCGTATTTACATTTGTGGCTCCAGTGTTACTCACAAAGGGATTCTTCACCAATCAGCAATTTATGATCGTCCAAAGTTTACTCATAGCGCTCGCCATCGTGACACTCATTATTGCCGGAAAATCAGCAGATAAAAAATCACCTGCAAAAGTAATGCAATTTGGTTCTTTAATTTTAATTTTTTTATCTTATCCTGTTTTTTTGATGCTGGATAAGCTTTCAATGATAGGTTTCTTCCTTGTTTCTATCACAATGATTGTGAGTAATGAAATTTTGCTCGGCCCAAGTAATGCGTTTTTAAAGAACCTATTCCCTATGGAGTACCGTTACCGGGGGAGCTCATTTAGTTTTACCTTGGGAATGTCAGTTTTTGGGGGCCTAACCCCTATCGTTGAAAATTACCTTTATCAACGAACCAGCCATTTTAGCGCAGCTTCTGTGTGGCTAATTTTTCTTGGTATTGGCACTTGGTGTGCTATTGCCCTGGTGAATAACAAACAAAAATCAGTTGTGGCTAATAAAATTATTATGAATTGAATTGAGAATTTAAAACTTGGCAGTTGCTTATTGAGCAAAGCGGCAACAATAGCTTTGTGAAATCTTCTTGATTTGCTAAGATTACTCCTTCGGGCCGTTAGCTCAGTTGGTAGAGCAGCTGACTCTTAATCAGCGGGTCGACAGTTCGAGCCTGTCACGGCCCACCAATCTTTTCAATGACTTACGAATATTTTTCAAACTTCAAATTTTTCTGGTGCTAGACTGGTGCTATGTTCTGGCAGTGTGAATTCTCTCAAATTTTCTGCGCTACAGTATTTTTATGTACCTGTCAATACCTCGGGTTTAGGGTATTGCCTTTTAATCCTGTTTAATTAAACATTACTTATCCATAACAGTTCATGTTTTAGCTTTAGTAATGTAAAAAAAATAGGAGCCTTGTCGTGTTAAAAGCAGATTATAACTACCTCATAAAACTGGACACTTGGTCAAAAAAGGATGCAGCATTGATTATTAGCGGCTTAGACCCTGATCAATATCGTCATATTCGATTCACATTTAAGTATTTGGATTTTGAAAAGAACCCAGAGTTAATTCAGGCTTATAAATTGTATAAATTATTTTTATCTATCGATTTTTATAGGCATCGTGAATATCAGAGTCATCCTGTTGCCTACGTGGTTGAATGCAAGAAAAAAGATTGGCCGGTTCCTGATGAGCTTTTTAATTTGGCGAGGGAGCGTTATGCGAAAGAAGCTGTGGATAGATCACCTGATAATTCAGATGGACAATCAGCAGGTGAAGCCTCTCAAAAGGAGAAAGATTTTTTGCTGAAAACTTTAGGAGTTCTGGTAAAGCTGTATGTCACTCAGCAAAAAAAGCCAAGGCTAGGTGATAGTAAAAACGTTAATGTCTCTCGAGTCGTGGAAGATATATTGCAATTTATAGATGCTTGTAACGTCGAAAAAGTATATGGATTAGGAAAGAGCAGTTTGAATCGAAGGATAGCAGATGGGTTAAGGTTGATTGGCACATAATTGGAGCGTTCGTGCTGAAGGTCGCTTGAAGAATTTTCTGACAGGGTTCTCAATATCTCAGTGGAGATATGGCTTTGAGCACATTGGTTGTCTCAGGAAAGTACAATAAGCAAGTTAGGGTTTTATGGTAAATAATCTTTTAACGCGGTTAATACACAATTTTTAAGAGTTTGTTAATACTTTCATTATAAACTGGGTGTCAATGATTAATAGTCCATAGTTAATGGCTACCAGGCGTAGTATTAATACTTATTAAATTATTTTTCAACCAAATTCACATTTTAAATTTGTTTTAGTTAGAGGATATATCAATGAAAGCTTTGCTTCGAGTTGCTACAAAAAAAGAATCGCAACAAAATGACCTATATGAAACTATATTAAACAACAATAATATAGCTATTAAGCGTCACGATGAGAGTTTGATTTCTATTGATGTTCTCCCTAGAGACATATTAATGCAAATTCTAGTGCTACTCGGAATAGTAGACTTTTATACAACTGGACGAGTATCACGTTATTTCTTTGCCTTAGTCTATAGTGAAGAAGTAATGAATTTGAGAAGTCCCGGGATTATTATTTTCAAAATTAATAATCAAAATAAACCTATAAGTAAAATTCAAAATTTCGAAGATACTAAAAATGTGCTTAGTAGTGCAAAGAATCATCTTTTTTTTAAGTATATCAGGTGGCATGATTTTCCTGGTTTTCTTGATGGGCGTAATATAAATGCTCTAGAACTACCTCAAATAATGACATTGACAATATCACATAAGAATTTTGATGCCTTTAAATATTTTGTTGAGTTTTTACAGAAACATATGTTTCAGATAAGCGGTCCTGGTCCTGCCGATTTTTTAGTTAACGCTGCAATTTTCCGTCTTCTGAAATGCTTAGGGTTAGGAATGCTTCGCAGGAATTATAAGCCTTTAGTAGAAGAAAAAGAAAAAAATAAGCTTTGTGATGCGTTAGTTTCTGCGGGGCCACAATATATTTTTGAAATAATCACATTGTTTCAGTACGGTGAATTAACCCTTATCCAACATAACAAATATCATCTTTACCAACCGGAAACAGATTTTATTAAAAGAACATTCAGATTAAAAGGTAAACAAGGTGTAAAGGAGCTCTTGGAATCACGCTGCGGTAACTACTTATCAAAGATAGAAAATTATGACATTGATAACGTGATCTCTGTTCCGACATCAAAATATTCTGAAATGGGGGAGCCCATACTTCAAAGACTAATAAATCTTCATCCTCAATCATCCGATAATGATTCTAATAATGAAGATGTTGATTTAAATAAATCTTCAGACATTCCAGCTGAAGTTAGCAAATTAAAACATGAATTAGATAAAAAAGATGCTCTCTTAGCGGAAATGTCTGAAAAATTAAACGCCGCCATGAAGTTAATTAGTGAGTTACAAGAAGAAAATGAAAAATTAAAAACTGAAGGAGCAATGAGCCTAAGTTTTAAATAAAATGAAGCTAAACTATGGATGTTATTGAGAAGTTAAATATGATGACTTTGAAAAAATTAGTTCCTCAACTCAGGCTGCCGGATTGAAATAAATAAAACGGGTCATCTTTATTTCGACCCGTATTATTTTAAATTTGCATCAAAAGAGAGCCATTTAGGCATTAACCGTTTTACAACAATATTTGTAATATATGTCGTTCCAAATGGAAACTAATTTTTCCACCTGGAACAATTCCAACACTGCCTCATGCAAGATACCCCTGTATTTTTAATCTTAATAAAAACAGGGGTATCTTTATGACGAATAATCCAACCTATTTAAAGTCACAATTAGAAAAATTACTCACGCCGCAAGAAGCTGCACATATTCTAGGCATATCTGCAGGTACCTTGGAGGTTTGGCGCTCGACAGGACGTTATGACCTTCGCTATATCAAAGTGGGTCGTCGTGTGATGTATCGAGCACAGGATGTGCAGGCGTTCATTGAGAAACGCTCCATGAGCCATACGCAATAGAGGTGTATATGGATCATGTTATGAGTGAATTTCAAAATGCGATGAATGCTGCTGGGTTGTTATGCTCTGAACCATTAATAGCTGATGGAGAGCTACATCGTTTTAGAGTGGCAGAAGATGCAAAGCCAAACAGTTGGTATGTGCTTCATTCGAATAAAATCCAAGTGGGTGTATTTGGCTGTTGGAAACGGAATATAAAACAGAAATGGTGTAGTGCTGACTATAAAATTATTCAGTTAGATGAACAGCAAACTATTAAAAAATTTCTGCAAGAGGCAAAAGAAAAATACAGGATTGCTCAAGGAAAAATGCATCAAGAGGTACGCAATCGTGCTGATGAAATATGGATTCGAAGCGTCAGTGCTGATCCTAATCATCCATATTTAATCAAGAAAAAAATTAATGCTTACGATGTGAAATGTTATAAGGATTCGTTAGTTATTCCGTTATGTGACAGTGATGGATGTATTTGGAGTTTGCAATTTATAAACCAAGAAGGTGAAAAACATTTTTTACGAGGTGGGAGGAAAAAAGGTTTATTTCATCTACTTGGGAAAGATATTACGCAAACAGTCTATCTTTGCGAAGGGTATGCTACAGCTTGCACTCTTCATGAAGCCACTCACTCTTCGGTATTTATCGCTTTTGATGCCGGTAATTCATTAGCAGTGGCCAGTCTCATTCGAAATAAATATCCAGATAGAAGAATTATTATTTGCGCTGACAATGATCAGTGGACAGAAGGAAACCCTGGATTAACGAAGGCACAAGAAGCGGCGCATACAATTCAAGCTCAAATTGTTGTTCCTCGTTTTGTTTGTCTTGATTTTAAACCAACAGATTTTAATGATCTGCATCAACTTGAAAGTTTAGACAGTGTACGTAAACAACTGTCACAAAAAATAGATACCGACAAAAACTCAATCCCAACAAATTTTAGTGTGAATGGTGAGGGTGTTTATTTTCATCCGACTGAAGATGCCAACGGAAATTTATCTTCACCAATAAAAATTTGTTCTCGCCTAGAAATTACCGCAAGGACGCGCGACGAAGATAGTATGAACCATGGACGCTTGTTGGAATTTTCTGACCCTGATGGAAAAAATCACCAATGGGCCATGCCGATGGAAATGTTAGCCGGTGATGGGACAGAATATCGTCGCATCCTATTGAGCAGAGGTCTTGAAATTGCCCCGAATCGAAAAGCAAGAGAACAACTCACAAATTATATTCAAAGTACGCATCCACAAAAAGTGACCTTATGTGTTGAGCGCACGGGTTGGTATAAGAATATATTTATTTTACCCAATGAATCCATCGGCGATTTTAATGAAAAGATTTTACTACAAACCACACATTCCAGTTTGGAAGGATTCGGTACTTCAGGAACCCTATTAGATTGGCAGCAAAATATATCAAAGCAATGCATTGGCAATTCACGTTTGTTATTTGTCATTAGCGCTGCCTTTGCTGCAGCAGTCCTACATTTATTGCAAGAAGAATCCGGCGGATTTCACTTCGTTGGTTCAAGTAGCATTGGAAAAACAACGTTGTTACAGCTGGCATGTTCAGTATGGGGTGGTCAGGATAGGTTGCATCGTTGGCGTGCAACCAGTAATGGCTTAGAAGCCATTGCGACTTTGCATAATGACAGTCTACTTTGTTTAGATGAAATGGGGCAGGTTGATGCAAAAGAGGTGGGTGAAATTGCCTATATGCTGGCAAATGGAAGTGGCAAAGGGCGTTGTTTAAAGGATGGTTCTGCCCGTAAAAAATCCTCTTGGCGATTACTATTTCTTTCTACCGGTGAAATGGGATTAGCGGATCATATCCATCAAGGGGGTAAGAAAGCAAAAGCAGGTCAAGAAGTGCGTCTAGTGGATATTCCTGCAGAGGCAGGGTGTGATCTAGGCATATTCGAAAACCTCCACCATTTCGCTTCTGCGGCTGATTTCGCACGATATATAGGGCAAGCATCCAAAAATTATTTTGGTGTCCCCATTCGAAAATTTTTGAGCTCTGTGACTGAAGATATTGAAACAGTAAAAAAATTATTAGAACAGCATAGGTCTGAATTTGTTAAAAGCTTTATTCCAAGTAAAGCGGATGGGCAAGTCCAAAGAGTTGGCTTACGATTTGCCTTAATAGCTGCAGCAGGTGAGTTGGCAACTCATTTCAATATTACAGGCTGGGAAAAAGATTATGCAACACTTGCAGCGAGTGAATGCTTCGATGATTGGATTAAATTGCGAGGAGGTTTAGGTGCTAAAGAAGCGTCAATTGCTTTAACCCAGGTACGACATTTTTTTGAGGCCCATGGAGAATCCCGATTTACCCTTTGGAGTAATCCTAGTGAACAATTTAAGACTCTGAATCGTGCAGGATTTCGTCGAGGTGCCGAGTTTTTTGTTTTTCCAGAATCATTTAAGCAAGATATCTGTGTGGGCTTAAATCCACAGTATGTGGCAGACGTTTGTATCGCTAAAGGTTGGTTGTTACCTGATGGCACAGGCAAGGCTACTGCATCACACCGGATGCCAGATACCAGCAAGACGCGTCGAGTTTATCATTTTAGCGATAAAGTGTTGGGTGATGATGTTTAGTGCTGCTTCTAGAAATTTCTGGGTGACAAGGGTGACGTGGGTGACACAAGATTAGAATCCAGGCTGAATGCGGCTTTCAGCGAACATTGTTTGTCACCCAGAATGAAAACCAGCTAGGTGACACGGGTGACAAATATCCATTGGCATAATTGTCACCCATGTCACCCAAAGGAAAATCCAGTTGTGTGACACATTTTTTCCTGTCAGAAGCTTTTGAATCAATAAGTTAGCTTTATTGTCACCTCTGTCACCTCTGTCACCTCTGTCACCCTTGTCACCCAATTTTTTTATATCTTTGCTAAAATTCTTTTTACAGCCCAAAAGGTATTAATTTTTGAAAGACCTTCTTAATACAAATCACAAATATAGCCCTCCAGGAAAATCGTCTTCTTAAAAGCGCAATATGCAAACTTTTCAAGTTTGCTAAAAAAGGGACATTTTGCTGGGGCTGATCAATGAAAAAATGGGCAATTAGGCAAGCATCTAATTTGTTCTAACCCATTGCCAAAATTTTAAAATATGGATATCTTTTTGATAGGTGCTCAAAACACTCAACTAGGGGATGACAATTGATAATTTGACCGCTCATCTCGAGGTGTTTCTGAAATATAAAATGCATGAGCAAACGATTATCCAAGATAAATTTGGAGCAAAACTGAGACGACGATTTTCCAATAGAAGAACTATTCTGCATCGTGCTGTTGAGTCAATAAAGCTCGTTCACGTTCTAATTCGCGCCGAAGTTCTTCTTCGCTAGGTAGATAGGGCAGATACTTGGAGGCAAATAGTTGCTTACTCTCGGTTAACACAGAGTATTTGGCAACTGCCTCGCTTTTTTGGCTACATAAAATTAAACCGATTGTGGGATTATCGTCGGTTCCCTTTCGATGCTGATCATACATCCGCACGTATGTGTCTATCTGATCTATCGGAACACACTGTGTTCCAATTTGAATAAGCTTGATAAAACGCTCGCATATTTCGAAGGTTACGCTCATCAAAGACTTTTCCAAATTCAGACTGCAATTGTTTAGAGAGCTGTTTTAACTGCTGCTGCCCATAATGGTCCGCATCCGGACAAGTCTATATTTCCTTAACACTGTTTATTTTCAGTCTTGCTTTGCACTTGATAATTATATGAATAGGGGCTAACATTAATAGTACCTACTAATTAATTTATCAAGTATTCATGGCTACTACACTTCAGCAATTTTTAAGAAAAACCCCTATATTTACCTATGATGCCTTTGCGCGGGCGGTCTCAGGTGATCATGAACGTAGCAAAAACACTGTTAAAGCATTGTTAACTCACCACATTCTGCAAGGTCATATTGTAAGGGTGAGACGCAGGCTATTTGCTGCTATCCCTGTTGGCGCCGAGTCAGAGACTTATCCTATCAATCCTTATCTTGTCGCAGGTTATGCTGTCCCCGATGCTGTGATTGCATACCACTCCGCATTAAGTTTTTATCAAGTGGCGTATTCAGTAAGCTATCGTTTTACTTATCTGACTCAACATCAATCAAGCCCATTTAATTTTAGATCAGAAAGTTATGAGGGGATAAAGTTTCCGGCAAGCTTAATGCAGAAGCATCAGGAAAATATTTTTATCCGCACTGAAGATGTGCAAGGAATTAATATTCGAGTAACTAGCTTAGAGCGCACCTTGGTGGATGTATTGGACAAGCCTAACCTTGGTGGGGGATGGGAAGAAATTTGGCGATCATTGGAGATGATAGATCGCATCAAAATAAATCAAGTTGTTGAATATGCACTTTTATTAAATAATGCAACGACAGTTGCAAAAGTTGGATTTTATCTCTCCCAACGACAGAAAGAATTAAATGTTTCCTCTGATGAAATTTTAGAGTTACGCGAGCATTGCCCCCGTTCTCCGCATTACATTGACTCCGCAGCAAGAAAAGACGGCAAACTACTTGATGATTGGAATATTATCGTTCCAAAAAGTCTTATTATAAAAGATTGGGAAGAATAGCAAGGAAATAATATGCGCATTTCAACAGAACGTTTATATTACGAAGCAGAGTCTACAGGATTCCGCCCGGAAATTTTAGAAAAAGTGATTTATTTAATTCATTTGCTGAATCGATTCTCAGAAGATCCTTTTCTTAAAGATCGATTTGTTTTGAAAGGCGGTACCGCGCTCAATGTATTTTGTTTTAATTATCCAAGGCTATCCGTGGATATTGATATCAATTACATTGGTTCGGCGGATCGTGAAGTCATGTTGCAAGAAAAGAACCCAATGGAATCCGCAATAGAAAACATTGTTCTTGATGAGGGAATGGTACCACAGCGTAAACCCAGCGAACATGCGGGAGGTAAGTGGGCGATTCGTTACCCTAGCGCAATACAAGGTCAGGGTATCATAGAGATCGATTTAAATTATTTAGATCGTGTACCCCTGTGGACAATAACACGAGTCAACTCATTTAAGCTTGGTGAATTCCAAGCGAATAATATTCCCATTCAAGACTTACACGAGCTAGCGTCAGGAAAGTTAAGAGCACTATTTTCTCGTCATTCAAGTCGTGATTTATTTGATGCGCACCAATTAATGAATCAGCAACATATTGATATAGATAAATTACGTTTAGGGTTTATCGTATATGGAGGGAGTAGCCGCGTTGATTGGCGGCATACTAAGCTAGAAAATATTCATTTCGAGTGGCGTGAATTTCAAAACATGCTAATTCCTCTACTTCGAAAAACTGATCTAGGAAAACGCGATGATCCGAAATCATGGGCTGAAAAGATACTGACTGAATGCAAATCTGCGTTAGAAAATTTATTCCCATTCCGTGAGAATGAAACACAATTTTTGCATGAGTTGCTAGAAAATGGGAAGATTGATGCATCATTGCTTACATCAGATAGATCATTGAACCAAAGAATTCATTCTAACCCAGCTTTATTATGGAAGGCGGAAAATGTTAAGCAATATAAAAATAAATAATATGGTTCGAAACGCGATGATAAAGTTTATCAATCCGTTAGTATCAATAGCCTTATTATTTGAGGTTATAGAGGACCCCTTGTTTTTTCATGAATGCTTCCTTATTTTAATTATCATTTAACTCAATCCCAGCAGCTTCAAGCATCGCCTTAGTAGCTTTCTCAACAGATTCTCTTACAGGATCCAAGTCTAGTCTTGCATAAATCGCCGTTGTTAAGGGCGACTTATGATTAAGTGATTTGCCAATGATGGCAAGCGAGGCACCAGTCTTTGCTTGCCAGCTTCCTAGTGTTCGGCGTAAATCATGAATCCGTAAATTCTCTATTCCAGCTCGCGCTAAAATTCGCTGCCAACCTTTTTTAGGCTCTGTGATATGACCATGCATTCCGTTACTGGGAAAAACAAATTGATTTTTCGCAGTTAGCTTTCTTGCTGTCAAAATATTCAATGCTTCATCTGATAGAGTAATGATTTGTGGTTCACCATTTTTTGTTTCAGGGATTCGCCATTCTGCACGTTGAAAATTAATTTGCTCCCACCTCATAGATAAAACATTCGATCGTCTTGCGCCTGTTAAAAGTGATAATAGAACATAATCCCGGATATCAATATTTGGTTCCTCGGTGACTGCTTGGAAAAAACATGGTAATTCATCCGCCTGTAAAAAACGATCCCGAGACTTCTCTTTAAATTTTTTAATGCCTAGCGCAGGATTTGTTTTATCCCAACTACCATATTCGATGGCCTTATTAAATATCGTACTTAGCAATGCTAACAATCGATTTGCGGCATAAGTACCTTTCTCTCGTCCAACTTGTTGATGTAGTTTCTGAATATCATTCTTGGTGATATTAGATAATTTGCGCTTACCCCAATCTTTTAGATAACGATTAAATTGATCCTGATCCGCTTTCCACGATTTTTTATGCACTTTGGCATATCGCTCTAGGTATTCGGAAAACATCGCACTAAAAGTCATCTCTGCTCTTTCTAAGCGCCGTTTGTCATTAGGGTTATCTCCTTTCGCAATATCAGCATTTGCTTCCATCGCCATGCGACGTGCTTGCTCAATAGTCAGATCTGGAAAACGACCTAAAGTTATGCGCTCAGGCTTACCTTTCACCCAACGGTAAACAATAAAGGTTTTAGTTCCAGCGGGAGTAATGCTAATGCCAAGCCCTCTGGTCTTAGTGTCATAGAAATAAAGACGCTTACCCTTTGATGCAGTAGGCAGGGACTCAATAATTGATTTAGTGAAATTGACTTTCTGTTCACTCATTCAAGACTCCAGTAAATATGGTGCTAGACTGGTGCTATGTTCTGGATGAAAATTGGTTAAGTTTGGCATAGCACGAGCAGGAGAATGCTAACGATAACATATTATTTTGTAAAGCAATATTAAGGATAATTAGTCACGATTATGCAGGAATTTTTGAGACTCTTAATCAGCGGGTCGACAGTTCGAGACTGTCACGGCCCATTTGTTTTCAATGACTTACAGCATTTTTCGCTCTTCCTAAAAAAGCTTGCGGGAATTTTGCGGGACTCAGAACCGTGTGAGGTTTAGAGAATATTACTTCAAAATATCAAGAGATAATATTTTCCCGACTGCTAGAGTGCCCACTAGTTCAAAATGAGGCAATTTAATAATCTGAAAGATGATATGTAAAAGCTTCAATTGTCTGATGATAATTTTTCATTTTCTGTTATTATTTTCATAATTATGTCAATTTGTTCGTGAACAGAATTTACTTCCACATCAGACAAATAGCCAGTGCTTACATCCAATAATTTATTGATATCTGAGAATCTCATTTTCAAAATATTTTTTGTGATTTCACCATCAGTAGCTACACCCTTATTGAATTTACGAACGATACCAAAAAATTTAAATTCTAATATCCTGACAATAGATAATCCGTCAAATAAATAATTAATTAAAAGATTTTTTTGAATTTCAACTTTGGAGATGATCGATAATATGTTCGAGTCATTCTTTCCCCAAGTTTCTTCATTGGTATTAAATAAGATTAAAGACACTTCTCTAATCTTAGTTGAAAAGTAATTCAGCTTTTGTAATTCTTTACCTTCTCCATATGCAAGTCTTAACTTCGCATGGGGTGAGGACGTTTTTAAGAGAAATGCTAATTCCTCGTATATATTTTTATGATTTATTTCGATTTTTTGCTTATCAGTAAATAAAATTTTCTTAAGTGAATGAATGGTTTGAAGGCGATGGTAAATATTTTCTAGATAATCAATTATCTCTAATAATATATTTTCACGAAACTTTATTTTATCAACAAGATACAAATATATAATCGTTAAGATTGAAGCGATTAATGCTCCAATTAAGCCTGAAAGTAAATCCATTTCCTTTCCTTAGTTGAAATATTTCTGCTAACCGTTAACAGAAATTGTTTTCAGTTGATGAAATAATATACCCAAGCTTTTTATAACCTTTAATTCTTTTCTCAGACATTTTTACCAGCATCTGGACATTGCTATCTACATAATCATATATTAAGACTTCCTTTTTGCTATGATGTAATCGATGGAGCCTGCCCGCATATTGAGCGATTGTGCCATGCCAGGATATTGGCATCGTCAAAAACAAAGTATCTAGACGTGAATCATCAAATCCTTCACCAATGTAACGACCTGTAGCGATCAACAATCTTTCTTCGTCGTCTCGAATAGTAGCAAGTTTATCTTTTACATCATTGAAATTTTTCTTTGATTGACCGCCAGTCATTAAAACTACATTCTTACAAAATTTAGAAAATAGTTTTGCTAAATGGATAGCATGATCCTTGCGCTCCGTAAGTAATAATGGGCTTCTGCCAGCTTGAAGGGTTTCAAGAACATCGTTAAATATAAGTGCGTTTCTACCATCATCTGCAATTATTCGAGCATAAACTTGATTAATAATGTTCGTAGTATTTTCTAGCGGCAAGAAATTAAAATGGGTATAGCGAATATTCACTTGATGGTCGAAGGGTCGTAATTCTGCTTGTTTCTTTGCATCTACTTTATAACGTACTGGACCGCACTGCATAAATATTATAGGATGATGACCATCTTTACGAGATATTGTCGCCGTAAGCCCTAGTATGTATTTTGCTTTGCATGCTCGCATCACTGACTCAAAGCTAATCGCAGAAAGATGATGGCATTCATCAACGATTATTTGACCATAATTCTCAACTATTTCATTAACCTGATTTTTTCTAATAAGACTTTGTATAATAGCAATGTCTATTATTCCAGTTGGTTTTCGTTTGCCACCACCTATGATTCCAATTTGATTGCTATCAATTTCTAAAAAAGTCTTTAATCTTTCGAGCCATTGGTCTAACAATTGTTTCCGATGAACAATAATTAATGTATTGGTTCTTCTCTTTGCAATCATATGAGCAGCGATAACGGTTTTTCCAAATGCAGTTGTTGCTGCAAGTACGCCAGTATCATATTTTGCTAACGCAATAACTGATTTTTCTTGCTCAGAGGTTAGCTCACCCAAAAAATTTGTATCAATGGAGTTGCCTTTATTACGTTTATCTTCGATATTAACTTCAATGTTTAATGATTTTAAAAGCTGAATAACCTCTTCAAAACATCCTCTTGGTAACCCGATATGTTTTGAAAAATTCTCAGCACAAGCAATGATTCTTGGTTTTCCAAATGTCGAGAGACGCATTGCTTGTGCCTTGTAAAATTCTGGGTTTTGAAATGCTGCTAATCTTATCAGTTTATTGATCAATGCAGGTGGTAATTCTTGTTTCTCTATATATAACTGGTTACTTATAACAATATTAATATTAGGTGGTAAATTTTGATCTTTTGGAAACTCTGAATCAATAGTAAGTGATTTCGTTTCCCAAGGAGTTTCACTTTCATCCACTATTGGCATTCGAACGCCTAATATTTGGCCTTTAGCAGAAGCTTCATTAACAATTCTTTTAACATCTTCGACTGAAAGTTGTGTGCTAGACACTAAATAAGACCATTGATCTTCATATGGAACAAAATTTTTATCTAAAAATAAGCTGTTATTTTTTTCTCTGGGAGTACGTTGTAAGGGTAAAGCGATTAAGTTACCGAAACCGCCTGCGGGCAGAGTATCTTGATTAGGGAAAAAGCGATCATACGATTCAAAGCCAATATCAGGATGTATCTCCATTGCAAGTGTAATTAAAACTGATCCCATTTTTCTCGCTTCCAATGCAGGGATAGGCTGTTTAAAAAAGATCCATACATGACAGCCATTTCCCGAGCGTGATCGTTCAATAGCGGGGAAGATATGTTTACAATCACATGCTTTTATAAAGGCTGAAACATCACGTTGCCAATGCTCTTTATCGAAATCAACCGCCAAAAACCAGCAAGTATCATCAGGTAAAATGGGATAAATACCAATCGTACAATCTACTCGTTGCCCTTGGATCTCTTCTCCAACTAAATGCTTTCGGATTACTTCTTCAGAGATTGGAATAAAAGCTTGGTTAGGGCAATCTTTACATTTGATTATGGGCTTGTTACATTTGCCCTTAACCCACTCGTTTGAGCAAGTAGGTGAATAACCGGATTTGCCGGTTTTTAAATTTTCCCATCGCTTTGGAAACACGTCTAGTCGACCACGGAAAAGATCCGTAAAAATTTGAATTTTTTCTGCAGGCGAAAATTTTTTATTTTCAGTATGAAGATTTCTCTTTTTTATATTTTCTAACTGAACATGTAATTGATTAAGCTCGTTTAGTAGGGAATTTCTTTCGATTTCTAGTTCTTGAAGACGCACTTTGGTGACTTCAATTTTCTGTAATCTGTTGCATATTTCTAGTATTCATTTAGTGTTCGTGAAAATTTTTCCATGATACAGTTTATTTTGTTAAAACAAATTTTTTCTTGGGATCAAACGGGCCTGTGCCTACTTCGATAATCAAACCTTCATCAAGCATTTTTTTTAATCTAGACGATGCTGTTCTTTCCGTTACTTTCCAAACTCTACTTGCATCTTTTGTTGTTACTATCTGATGCTGTTTTAAATAATTTATTATTACTTTTTGCCAGATTACTTTGGTGGGCACTAAATGTGCATCATGATAAAGTGTGACACGAAAATAATTATCAAGTTCTTCAAATTTAGGTTCAGTTATTCCTTGTTGTTGGCAAACTTCTATCATACGTCCTAATCCTGAGCCCCAACGTTCTATAAGGCTAAGTTCTCTAAATATATGTCCAATAACACGATTACGCAATTGTGAAATCCCACTTAACGCTTTCTCAAGTGTAAGGCCATAGGGCAATGTTCCTGGATTAGTTATCTCTAATCGATCGGAAAAAATAGCAATTTGTATTGTTCCTCCCTTTATTGAATAAT
This sequence comes from Gammaproteobacteria bacterium, assembly GCA_013697705.1. Lineage (NCBI taxonomy): Bacteria > Pseudomonadati > Pseudomonadota > Gammaproteobacteria > Gammaproteobacteria bacterium. Next base: position 29,677 of record JACCWJ010000024.1, read on the forward strand.
CTGCATGCACTATCGCATTAATAATCGCTTCCCTAAGAACTACGGGCGGATATTGGGGAATATCAATTCGTTGTATTCGGCCAATTTCGCTTCTTACTGAACTGTTACGTTCTATGAATAAAATTGCTTGGTCAATCGCATTTGGTAGAGGAAGATCAATTTCCTGTTGGTCAATAATTTGTGTTTTCGTTGTTCCAGCAAAGCATCCACATTGAATAATTGCATCTGGAAAAAAATGTCTTCGGTCTTTACCAAAGATAAGAATTGCGCTGTTGGAGGGGTAATAAGTGGACTGGTAAGAAACAAGCAAATGCATAGATTTAGCGACATTGAGGTCAAATTTTTTTCCTTTAGCCAAAAAAAGTTCTTTAGCGAGTGATAAATCAATATCCTCTTGTTTTGCTTGAAAATTTGGTAATTCATCAAAGCTTTGATGAATCGCTAAGCGATGCAATTCAGCTATCGTGGCTTTATCAGCAACCCTATTCGTAGAACCTAAACGAATATATACGCCGTGTTCTAATCCTTTACTTTTAAGGTAATAAGGCATTGGAGCAAAATTAACGGAAATTATGAGGAAATCACGGTTTCTCCAGGTATTAAACTGAAAATTTGGAGTAATTAATGGGGTAATGGAATCAGCTATTGCATTTGCGATCCTTTCCTCTTCATTCAAAATATTCTTTACACCAATAGCTTCTTTTGTTTTGTCTTTAATCCCGACAACAATGGTTCCTCCTGCTGTGTTTCCAAATGCAATAATTGTGCGAATTATGCCATTTAAGGATTCAGCATTTTCTTTGAATTCGAGTACTTTGCTTTCTTCTTGGCTCAATAATGCTTCTAACATTTTACCCATCTATTTAATTAACTACCAAGAAATTAACCCAGAAAATTAAAATTGTCAAATTTTCTGGGTTAATTTCTTGCATTCGGATTAAGAAGAAATACGTTAAAGTAGAACGCGATTGTGATCAGACCCGGAGCACCCCAGAAGTAAAAGATTTCTGGGTTCCTTGCGGGGCTATATCCAATGCAGTTTGTTGGAAGTTTTGAGTTAGGGGATTATCGGTCAATGTGAGTTGGCTATTAGCTATTCTTCAAAAGGGGGCAAAATAAAGGCTAAAATACCCTATTTCTAAATATAGAACCCTATTTTTTTAGTTAATCGATGAACCCGGAAGTACTCAGAAGGAAAAGATTTCTGGGTTCTTTTCAGGCTTATATTTGGGTGCGGGAGTTTTGCGGGAATCGCTATGACGCTCTATGACATTCTGCGACATTTTAGCGGGCGTCCTAGAATTAAAAATTGTTAATAATCAATAACATAAAAACGAAGAAAGAGGCTCTTAATCAGCGGGTCGACAGTTCGAGACTGTCACGGCCCACTTATTTTTCAATAGCTTACGAGCTATCCCCAAAATTTTCAAATACTCAGTGCTAGGTGGTGCTATGATTGATGGCTGCCATTTCTTTTGAATTGTGAATCAGGATTTCTTAAGCATTGGATGGTAGTATCTTGATAAATTGCAAGAGCATCATGTTGATGAGTAATAACGAAATTGATGAGGTAGTGTTTAGTATGTTTAGATTCTTTGAAAAGTTACCAGATGAAATATTGTTCAATATCTTTAACCGATTACCAGCAAAGGATCAACGCGATCTCCCAAACAGAAAAAAGATTTAATAATATTCTACAAGAACCTAGCCTTGGATTCCTGAACAAAAAATTATTGAATGCAATAATAGCTTTTAACCATAAAATTTTTTATTCCTATGAAAAAAAAAGAAATGAACATTATCATATCGAACAGCCTGAGATTTATACAGTTTCCTACATAAAAAGAAATAATTTTGAAATTGCTAAAAATCTGACTGTAATTAGAAATCTACTCTCAAAAAATGCCGATTCTAACTCTAAGCAATTTTTACATGAAGCTGTCTTTCTATATTTTATTTATAAAGATTTAGAACTCTCAAAATCTGAAGTTCATAGGTACCATGATAATAGTGAGCCAGTTAACCAGTTGAAATTTTGATTCCGAATATCACATACACCGTTCGGTTTTCAACCCGCCCATCGAGCCGACATTTAGCTACAAGCCATCTATAAATACAATGGGGTATAAATCGTCTAGCGGACGACAGCGCCATGCCTTAACATCTTCAAGCACAGCATCGGTTATAGTTGATATTAAGTCTCGTGAAATTTCTGTTCCATAAAGTTCTTGCAAGTGATCTTGTATATCTCGAATCGTCATTCCTTTCGCATAGAGCGATAGAATCTTATCATCCAATCCTGCTAGACGGCTTTGGCGTTTTTCAACTAATAGAGGCGTAAATGCACTTTCGCGGTCTCGTGGAATGGATATTTCTACGTTACCATTTCCTATTTTTACTGTTTTCTTAGTTTTACCATTACGAGAATTGCCTGTGTTATTACCTTCGATAGCGTGTTTCATATAACCTAGATGATTGGTCATTTCTGCTTCTAGCAATCGCTCCATCAATCGTTTGGTAAGATTTTTTAACAAACCATCTTTACCAAATAAATCTTCTGCTGACTTGGTGCTACCTAATAATTCATCTATAATTTCATCGCGTACTGTATCTCCTGCAGCCATTGTTATTTCCCTTTTAAGTGTGTGACATCCAAATTTATTTAAATAAGGATATCGGATTATGGCTATTTACACACTTAATATGACACTCCCTTTTAAATTAAAACATAAAGGCTTTATTTTTTCTTGAGATAACAGGAACGCTCTGTTAATTAAGCACATTTTTCGTAAAGTAAGAATCTTGACCTTTTTTGGTTTTAATTTTTTCAAAAATCCATGAACATACTCCTAGCCTTTTTCCACCTTCCATTTTTGCTTTATAATTAAAAAACTCTCCAGCTATGCAGACATAGTTCTCACCTTTCATTAACTTTATCCATGAGTTGAATCTTCTTTCATAAACACTAAGAGGCCATCTTCTTCGCATAACATACTCATGCGAAATATCATGCTTATTGGATGCAGTAATTTTTAAACTGCTGTAGTTTTCATCTATTCCAATATCTTCTGCAGTGGAACCGAAATCTTCAAGGCTAATCACTAGACGGTCACGAGGAAAACATTGCCAATAAACATAACCGGGAGGATTCTTTAGTAAAAAAGGTGCCGGCTTTTCACTCTTTAAATCTTTCCTAATTAGAATTCCATAGTCATCTGTTAATAATGAATTAGGATATTCCTGCCTTAAAGAATTGGTAATAGCATATGTCTTCCAAACAAAAGAAAATAATATAAGAATCAAAATAATTTTTTTTCTCATGTTAAGACCTTAATAATTGTTCATAGAATTTGTGGAATTTTGGCATTTCATTTAGCGGATCAGGATTATCTTTTTCTTCAATAATATCCTTGAATATTCCTTTATATTCCGCTATCGCATCATCCCACGTTACTGCGCGATCTAATTTAGCATGCTTAACTCTCTCAGCAGCAGCAGCTTTTTTCATGAAGAGCCAACGAACACCTGCACAAATGTTGGCAGATGGATCCATCACTTCTTTCGAATCGAGACAAACAAAGTGATCTCTCACTCCACCTTCATGACCCGCGAGATATGTTAAAGTTGCATCTAATATTTGCATCAAACCATGTGCTTTTCCTAACTTTTCGTTTTTTGTTTGATTGTGTTGTTCCGGACTAAAACTTGACTCACTTGCTATAAGAGCTTTTACCAGGTTAGGATCGAGCGGGTTTATAGCCTGAAATACTTCATTCCAATAACGTACCCATCCACGAATTTGTTGATCAAATTCATCAGCATTAGGGAATTGGGTAAGAACCCCTGCTTTAGGTGGTCCATTCAAACTTGAAAAGTAAGTTTTTGAAATTAGCTGAAGTTCATCATAGGACAATAAATCTCTTTGCTCATGTTCCTTAGGGTCTTTTCTTTGTGGGTTATTGGCACAATGCGCATGCCTTGTTACTACCTCTCCCTCAGGGTGTTGCTTACTTGGAGGAATATGAAGAGTGTGAGTTCGAACATAATGCTTTCCAATTGGACAAATACGCCAAGGATGAACTTTTTTATCTGAATCAACAATAGACCCTAAACTTTCTTCTTCAAGAAGATTTGTATCGATAAATTCATTTGCCATATTAAAATCCCTCTCAATTAAACTTAATTATTTTTTACACATTAATTTTAATCTGCTTTGAAGCAGCTCCAGGTTTTCAATAACTTTATTCAGGTCAAAACTTCCTATTTCTTGTTTTCTTAAAGTTGGAACTAATTCAGTGATTATTTTTCTTTTCAATTGTTCTTTTATAGGGTTATTGAGTTCTAAAAGGATATTATTATTATTTTCAATTTTTTTTGAAACAAGTTTAATGAAGCCTTCATCGTTTAAATTAATTAAATTTCTTTTTAAAGCAAAATCCAAATCAAAAAAATCACGTATAGCTAATCTATTACTTGTTAAGGCTGCTCTTATTTTCTCAGCATAAGCTTCATCCCGACTAAGACAACGAAAATCAAAAGGGCTAACAAATTGTTTTTTTGTAAACGGATTAATCAATAAAGTATTAAGTTTTATAATAATTGGCGATTCAAGTAACTCTTCTCGTAATCCAATCTCTATCAATATTCTTCCTTCTTTGAATCCCAAAATTGATTCATAGCTTATTTCGGCATTATATTGTCTTGATTCATTGCTACCTTTCAGCTCAATTTTTATATCTATACCTTTAAAGATTTTAGGTATTTGGTTAAATATTGATTTAAGAGGGCTCATGGCTTCACTTCTTATCTTACGACTTGCTAGTGAGGGCGTTGGCAATGTAAAATCCAAATCATCACTTAGCCTATAAAAACCAGCATGACCTTTTGCAAGCAATGTCCCTCCTTTAAAATTTAAATTATCGATATCCTGCGATGATATCCAACTAAGAAGTACACTACAAAAGTAATCTTTTTCAATTAAACCTGGTTCAAAATTTGTTTCTGCTGCAGTAAATTCAATGGCAGAAAGAAAAGAATTTTTATCTAAATGATTTTCAATTATGGACATTATCAATTATTCTCCATTCTTTTTTTGTTAATCCTTTAGTGCCTCCCTGAGGATCTAGAGGTAACCAGCTTTTTGAAGCTGTCAATTTTTTTAAGATTGGTTCCACGAGTTTTTTATCATGAGTTTGTTTATAAAGAAAATATCCAATACGTCTTTTGCTACTCATATTTCCATACATGATTGTATCGTTTACCAGTTCACTTAGAAAACCATAATCTTGAATATTATTTTTAATCCATTCAAAAGCCGTGGGCAAGGTATTAAATCGACTCCAATCCTTAATAGCATCAAGGATAGTACGAGATAACCTACTGATATTTACCTGTTCTTTTTCTTTGAAACTTAAAGTAACCGGTTCACCAATTTTTGGCGAAGCAATTTTAATTAATTGAATATTTAGATTCCCTAATCTTTTTTTTCCGGATAAACGATCGTTATAAATCGTGATTTCATTTACAAGCTGATTTGTTAGCCCGTAATGATGAAAAGCGTAAAGACCACCAATATAATATTTGGCTCCTATCACCTTCATAAATTGACTGATGAGATAAAGAGAATCCGGTTGCCATTTACCACCAGGAGGGATTTTCTGAGGGACTAAATAAACTCCTCTCTTCAATCTGATAATCATTCCTCTTCGAGATAAGTTACTCAATAGGTCTTTTTCTTGTTGAGAACTGATATTAAAAACCTTTTGTAGTTCCCCAAAATAAAATATGTTTTTCTCTTGCATTTGTATATATGCAAAAAACTGGCTAATCATTGTAGGATTCATTGATTACATTCTATTTGTCAATAATAGAAAAATTATCTACTGTCAATAAATAGAATGCAATATTTATATCAAATGTTAGACTAAAATAGCCAATCATTTAAGGAGAATACCCAATACTCAATCTCCTTTAAAACCCACAAATTTAGCTTGCGGGACTTTTGCGTAGATTGGTGCGACATTGTTAGACACAGTATGACAAATATAGTGGGCATCCAATTATTAAAAACATTTAAAATCAAATAGTTAAAAACTGATTGGCTAACTGTTAATCACTTGGTCGGCGGTTCGAGTCCGTCCCGGGGAGCCAATATAATCAGGTCCGTACCGGAGACATAGGTTACAGATTATACCGAAGACATAGGTAACACTTTTGGACCAAAAGGGTTTTCTAGGGGTTCTAGTTTACATGTCTCTTCATCAATTACTACGCTGATTACGACAGCATGGCATTGGTATCAAATATTTGTAGTTTCAAAACAACTGCCAAGATGGTCTTTCGTGTTTTTATTATATGTGATTGGGATGATTTTGTTTGGCTATTATTTAAAGTTTCGATTTCCCGTTTTACCTCCGTTTGAAGAGACCTATCCCTTATTTGCTATTAATGGAATTGGAATATTTTCATGTCTTTTTATAGGTTTTTTTCAGCGATTATTTATGACGATAAAAAACTTTGCGGAACTCTGATCCAAATGGATTCATAGTGCTCTTTCTTTGCTTACATTAGGATACTCATCGGGTGACAAATTGTGATATTCAAGATCAGTGGTATTCAAAACTATTTGGGTCACTGATCTACAAAAACGAGTTCAGTATGATTAGGCATTGGTATGGCGATGGGCAAGCAATCTCGACATTATTTTAATAATGGTGTTAAAGACATTAAATATCGTGAAGAAAATGGTATTTCCGTGATGACGACTTTTTGAATGAATTTTAAATGAAAGGTAATAATTCATTTGTTTCGTGATTTACTGCGTTCAATATCAAAATCTCGTCCTGATTTTTTTCAGATCATAAGGCTCAATTAAGTGCGTATCATTTTTGTAATCCATTTTTATACAAAAATGGTTAGCGCCAGCATAGCGAATTAACTCAAAAGGTATCTCCAAGCCCCATGCTTGAATCATACTAGATGGTTGCCATGAGGAATTGATATTCTCATTTACAGGGAGGGGTATTGGTGTTTCTATAAGCTTGCTATTATTACCATGCAACCAATCTATCAGGTTTGGTAGCTCCTGCTAGTATAGTTCTTTTGGTGGAAGCATCGGAACTTGGCGAGGAACATGTTTGACCAGTCACTTTCTGGCTCATTTAATTTAGGATGTTCAACGAAAAGTTTCATGGGCGAATAAATTGTTCTTGTATTGCTATTTTGAATATTTCGGCCTATAATAAATCTAGGTTATCTAGATTTTATTGGAGCAAAAAAATGAGTGCAAACAAAAGCAAAGTTGATTATTGGCAATTAGCCGAAGCAAAAAACCGCTTCAGTGAAGTGGCGAGATCTGCTTTATCCGAGGGACCCCAAAAAATCTATCGGCGAGATGGAAATGTGGTAGTAATTTCAGAAAGTGAATACCTTCAACTTAAAGCAAAATTAAAGCACCCAGATTTTAAAGCCTTTTTATTGCATTCAACCCCTGATTTAGAAGGGCTTGATTTAACACGCGATGAATCGCCAATGCGTAAGATAGATCTATGAGGGTATTGTTAGATACATGCATACTGTCTGAGCTAAGAAATCCTAAGAGTACTGCTTTACTAAAAAATACGTTTAAGCGCTTCGAATCCCACGATTTATTCGTTAGTGTAATTACAATCGGTGAAATTATTAAAGGCATTGCACTATTGCCGTCTTCCAAAAAAAAGACGGAATTAGCCGACTGGGCAATGACTATTGAAAGTAGTTATGTCGAGCGCATTTTAAATATCGACTGTGAAACGGTACATGTTTGGGGTGAGCTCACCGCAAATGCACAAACGAGAGGAAAAATTATTCCAGCTGCTGATGGGTTAATAGCAGCAACGGCATTGGTTAACGGGTTGCATATTATGACTCGCAATGTGTCTGATTTTGAGCCCACGGGAGTGCTTATCTTTAATCCTTGGGGTTAAGTTCATTGGAGACATAGGTTGCAAATTATACCGAAAACATGGGTAACACTTTTGGGGGTGCTGTAGTGAAAATTGTCACGCGCTGTAGTAGATTTACTGCCTATTGAAGTAGATTTATATAGATTTTGATTAGGCTAAAGCACCGTAAAGCATTGATTAATAAATAGAACAATTTTCGACTATGCGCACTCTTAATTAGCGGGTCGACAGTTCGAGCCTGTCACGGCCCATTTATTTTCAATGACTTACAGTTCATCTGAAGAATAACCCATATCCTCGAGAAAAACTGTAACTTTTTCACGAGGAAAACACTGCCAATAATTATATGCGCCACTATTTTCCAAATTGAAAGGTCTTAGGGGTTTTCCACGCGCATAAACCGCTAAATCATTTTCATTTAAAATGCCGTAATCTTCCGTGAGTAAAGTATAAGGATATTTTTTTTTAATAGTGGAATTGATAGCGCATACTTTATAAGACATGCTCACGATCGTGAATAGAAGAAGACATTTTATTATTTTCATTATTATTTTCCTTCAGGAGCTTATAAAAACTCTTCAAATCTTCCATCCCAATAACAGTCTAAAACCATGCAGACAGAATTGGCGTCGCCATTTCCATAATGATCCCATAGATATTTTGTCTCTTCAGTAGAAAAGCAGCAAGCATATGATCTTGATCTAGAATTATTATAGTAGTTCGCAAGTGTAAAAGTTTTCTTTTTCGAATCCAATTCCTTTGCATAATTCTTTATCATGATTTGGCTGGTCCGAATCTCTTTTGTCATCTGTATAATTATCTACACCATTAAAAAATAAATAATTATGTTCTATCATGTCAAAAATATATTCTGAACATATTATCTTAAATAAAGACGAGTTTTTAGGAGGTTTTTTTAATAGAGTTTTGTGCGGCTCAATTGACGCTCTCACATACATGTAACATGCCCCCCCTTTTTTAACTGGACTATAAAGTTCTGGATTTAAATCAAAACATAAAATCTGAAGCTAATGTAATTAAAATCAGAACACCTATTTATTTCTAATATTATTATCTCCGTGCGCTGTAATATTGATTAATCCTTATCAAGTGCAGCTTTAACTTTCTGCAGCATTTTCGCCGTAACCTTATCTTGAGCTTCAATTTTGCTTATATAAGCTTGCGTAACTTTCATGCGCTTTGCTAATTCTTCCTGCGTAATGCCTGCCTTAATGCGTGCAAGGGCAATCGGGTTATCAACATAATCAGCAGGGTCAAAAGCGACATAGTCAGCTTTGCTTTTAATTTTCTTCATGCGTTCTTTTATCTGGTCGCGCAAAGCGTTATAAACGCTAATGGGTAAGAGCACATACTCATCTTTACCATCAACGGACTTGATAACTTGTAAGTTCATTTGTATGCATCTCCCCGTGGTTTGACTTTCTCTATAGCAATAATCTTTACCTCATCATCTCTGTCATAAATGACACGCCAATCGCCAACACGTAAACGATAGTAGGGCTGCCCTTGTAAAGGCTTAACATCAAGTGTTGGGTCGTCTGGGTTTGCCCCTAGTGCCATAATCTTTTCAGTTATCCTATTTCTGTCTGGCCGAGAAAGTTTTTGTAGTGTCTTCTTAGCTTGTCGTTTAATCAGTAATGTATAGTCCATGTTATTACTACTTTGGAGTAATTATAGGTTATATTTAGTTATATTGCTAGTTTCGGGCTTCTGAATACAAATAAGGCTCGCGATCATTCATTGGACGTTTCGCAACAAGTCATTACGTATATTCTCACTAAGAGAGCATGCATCTTCAATGAATACGCTTAGTATCCAAAGATAATGATTAATAGTAACTTTATCATAATCTAGAAAGTCTCTTCCCAACGTTACATTAATGAGAGCTTTTGCCTTATATAGATATTCGACTAATGTTTCTTGGGAACCTATTTGCTGATTTAATAATGACGTGAGATTGGTTAAGCTATGCTGATCCATGATTTTACTCCTTGTTAGTAAAGTTGTGGCTAGTGACGCGTTGGAGTACCAGTCCTTCGCGTCACGCTGCTGTATTAGAGGGGTAAAGTATATCGATATATCGCGATATACTCAATGCTTATTTCCTTTTCTGGTGTTTTTGGAGTATTAATTCTAGCCCTTCTCTACAAAGCTCAGCCATGCTCACATTGAGTTCAAAGGCTAGAAGCCTAAGTTTTTGATGTAATTCTTTTGGTAAACGGATGAGTAATTTCTTATCTTCGGGGTTATTTTGTTTGCCTTGAGCCATGGCATAATTCCAATCTTGATTAATGGGCGTCATTATAGCGAATTATCCTCTCAGCAGGGTAGTATGAATTAATCTCATCAAGATTGATAAGAGGGGAGGTGGAAGAGATTTTCCTGTGTAATTCCTGTGTAATCGTGCCAAGAAAACCAGGTATTTTCGAGTATTTTCAAGAAGAAGATAGAATGGTTTTTGAATAAAAAACAGTAATATATCAAACAGTTAAGAACTTTTGAGAAAAATACAGAATGACTAAACAGAGTACTCTTAATCAGCGGGTCGACAGTTCGAGACTGTCACGGCCCACCAATAGAATCAAGGCTTTAGGTGGTGGTGGCCCATTTTCTAGTTGTAACTTCTGTGTAATTCCTGTTTAATTGGGGGCTCTTTCCCATTTTAGGGGGCACCCACTAACCGCACAGTACTCTAACCCTTAACCTATAATTTTCAAAATTTCTGAATCACAAGCACCTCTTTGAATAAGCTTCATCTTACGATGAATAACGACCAAGAAGGACTTTAAATTTTGCAACGCCGAACGAAATATTCAATCAAATTAACGGAGAGATTTATTGAATAATACAGTGCTAATTTTCTTTGGAGCTGGTATTGGTGGCGTTCTTCGTTATTGGGTTTCTAATAGCATTTATTTAATACTTGGCAGGCAATTCCCATATGGAACATTGATTGTCAATGTCAGCGGATGTTTTTTGATGGGATTACTATTTGTTATCACATTGGAACGAGTTGACGGCTTTGGTCCTGAAGTTAGGGCACTATTATTAATTGGTTTGCTTGGTGGATATACGACATTTTCTTCCTTTTCAATCGAAACAATAAATTTATTTGAAAATGGAAATTGGTTTAGCGCAATCATGAATATGTTACTCAGCACGGTTGTTTGTGTTATTGCTGCCTGGCTAGGAGTTATTGGAGGAAGGAATTTATGAAAACTGTTGATGTGTTAATGGTGCGAATTTATATCACTGAATCATCACATTTATTAAATAAAATAATTGATTATCTGAAAAATGAAGCAAAAATTCGTGGCATTAGTGTTTTTCGCGCCATTAGTGGTTTTGGTGAGTCTGGCAATCATACGTCATCATTAGTTGATCTTTCTCTTGATCTTCCTTTAATAGTCGAATTTTTCGATGACAATAAAGGTAAAATTGATAAAGCTCTTGATGGATTAAATGTAATGATAAAACCAGAACATATTGTTATGTGGGAAGCAAAGGCTAACATTTGACATGTGGTTGCACTTATTTGTTGAATCCACGTAATTTATAATCTGGACAATTTTAATTTAGTAAAACAATTCTATGTTTGCTAGCTACTGATTTAAGCTCGTTACTTACATCTTAACCTACGAGTTCCCCATAGGATGAGAGAACCTGTGATTCCAGAAAGTATTGATCCACTTAGAACACCCAATTTAACAAAGTTTCCATAAATTGCTTGGTAGTTTGCGAAAGACAAATCACCGATAAATAAACTCATAGTAAAGCCTATTCCGCAAATAACACTTAACCCATAAAAATGACACCAGTTAATGGCGTCTGGTAATTTGGCTACCCTTACTTTTACCGCTACCTAACAAGCTAAAAATATACCTAAGTGTTTGCCTATAAATAGTCCTAAAAGTATGCCAAGCGTAACGGCATGGAATAAACTCGATAGTTTGACATCAGAAAATGAAAGCCCGGTATTGGCAAGTGCAAAAAGCGGCAACACACCATACGCAACCCAAAGTTGCAAATAATGCTCCAATCTTTTTAAAGGCGAATAGTTTTCTTTACTACTTTTTAGGGGAATAAATAATCCGAGTATGCCCCCCGCTATGGTTGAATGAATTCCTGATTTAAGGATAAACAACCATAAAGCGAAGCCAATAATGAAATATGGAAAATAACGAGTTATGCCTATTAAGTTAAATATAAGGAGTATTAATACGCATAGTAAAGCCAAGAAACATATAAGACCTGGAGGTTATGTGTATAAAAAATCGCAATGATAACGATTGCTCCAAGGTAATCAATAATGGCTAGTGCGGTTAAAAAAGTCTTCAAGGAAGAAGGGACATAAGAACGTAGCAATATAAGTATGGCAAGTGAAAATGCGATATCTGTCGCAGTGGGAATAGCCCAGCCTCGGACAGCTACAAAATGAGTCATATTTAAAGATAGATAGATTGCTGCTGGCAGCAACATGCCGCCAATAGCGGCGATGAGGGGCAATAGCGCTCTAGCTAATGAATTGAGTTCTCCAACCAATAGTTGCCGTTTTACCTCAAGTGTCACGAGTAGAAAAAAGAGAGTCATCATTCCATCATTAATAATATGATTTAATGAAGTTTCAAACTGATAAATATAGGCGCTGATATGGATAGGTTCATGGAAAACACTAAATACAATGGGCGCCATGGTGAATTTGCCCAGAGGATCGCTATGAAAGAAATAATGAGTAAAAATATACTGCTGGTTGACTCGTATTTGATAAATTCCTGAAAATTTTTTATGGGAAATCCTTTATCGTTACAGGTTCAGGCTAAATAGAAATATCATTCTATAGAAATTCTGAAAATTATAAAGGCTCGAGTTCTTCTTTTAGGGTAATAGCTTGCACCCAGGACTGAATAGTTACGATTTTATAGCGATTCTCAGCTATAAATGACTGTTTAATATTTTTACTGTGTTATATAAGAATTCGATAAGTATAATTCGAAAAAATAATTAATTACTGCTCCTGTATCGTTGTTCCAACTTATCCATTGCGCTTTGAATGTGAATACCGTTTTGATGACTATAACGTTCTACCATCTGTAAAGTCTTATGCCCCGAAATTCGCTTAACAGTGGGTAAGTCAACTCCTGCTTGAACTAGGTGGGTAATTGCGGTGTGTCTTAAGGTATGCCTGACAACTTGTTTGGGGTCTAATCCTGCCGCTGCCACAACGCGTCTAAAGGCCTTTTCAATATTGACTGTGTGTCCCGTCGCCGATTTTTCCGCCGGAAATACCCATTCTCGTTGTAATTTGGTTGAACCAACGTATTTTTTAAAAATTCTGCTAAATAAGCAGTAATTGGCTGTTGTCTTGCTCCCGCTTTAGCCTGTGGTATATAAATTATTCGTCGCTCAAGATCAATGTGCTCGAGTCGTATTGAAAGAATCTCAGTTCGTCGCATTGCTGTTTCTAATCCAATCATGATGAAAGGATAAATTTGAGGATGTTGATCTTGCTTCGCAGCTTCGACTAAACGATCAATCTGTTCTACGGTGAGATAAGTAATCCGACTCTGATCTTCTTTATAGCGGCGAATCGTAGTGTGTTTTGAATCTAGCCAGTTCTATTCAATGGCTTTTGTAAATAGGTGAGATAATACAGCGAGCTCTCTGTTAACCGTGGTAGGTCTAACTTTATTATCCAATCGAAATTTTTTGTAACGCTCAACATCAAAACTAGATATTTTGTTAAGAGGGAGTTCGCTGAAAAAAGGAATAAGATGTAGCCGTAGTTGATAGATTTTTGCTTTCAAATTTCTAGCATTTTCTAATAATTGTCTTTCCAAGTATTTTCCTGCGGCTTCTTGAAATGAAAAAATAATTTTTCGACCTTTAGGTAAATTCAATCTACCTTCTCTTGCATCAGTGCGAAGCTTGGCTATTAAATCTTCGGCTTGCTTACGTGTGACACCTTCGGATTCTTTACCAATGACACGATGAATACGTTATCAATCAACCATTACGTTAATAATAAAGCGACCGTCACTATTATCTAAGCGCTCAAAAATAATACCATGCTCATTTAATTTTTCATTGGCTTTTAATCCGCGCATGTTTGCTCTGGTTAATTTTGAAAATTTAATTGACATGAGGTGGGTATCCTTTATTAGTTATAATTTTATTCTTCAAGGCTAATCATTATTTGAGCTCTGTCAATACCAAGATCCAATTTAAAGCAAAATATAAGCTATTTTAGTTATTTTTAACCTTCTGAAATTGCAGAAAAAGAGAAAAAAGAGAAAAAAGTGATTTTTGTTTCCTTATTGCTGATAAATTCATTTTTCTGGTAAACCCCATTAACTGTGATTTTCTTGGTTACTCTACAGCATTTAAAAAACCACCCTGAAAATAGGCGTTAATATTTTCTATAGTCGTTTGGCAAATGTTCTGAATTGATTCAGTGGTAAAAAATGCTTGATGTGGAGTTATTAAAACATTAGAAAGACTTTGTAAGGTCAAAAATTCCTCATCTTCAATAACTTGCTCCGAACAATTCTGAAAAAATAATCCTTTTTCTTTTTGATAAACGTCTAGACCAGCATATGCAATTTTACCATTCTTTAGATGCTCAATCAGTGATGTTGTATCAATTAACCCGCCCCTTCCAGTGTTAATTAACATTACAGAATCTTTCATTTTAGATATAGCTTGAGAATCAATTAGATGAAAGGTTTCTTGATTAAGGGGACAATGTAAGCTAATAATATCAGATTCATTTAATAAATTATCAAAGGATGTATACACTACTCCATATTGTTCACATTCTTTGTTTCTGACAGGATCATATGCCAGTAAATGAGCACCAAATCCATTCATAATTCTTGCAAAAACAGTACCAATATATCCTGTTCCTACAATACCTATTGTCTTTTTATGAATATTGAATCCTAATAAAGAATCAAGCAAAAAATTATGTTTTAAGCCATTCGTATAAGCTTTGATTATCTTTCTACTCAAAACTAATATTAAAGTTACTGCAAACTCTGCCACGGATTGAGGGGAATATTTGGGTACTCTCATCACGGTGATATTGTGGTCTTTAGCTGCTGATAGATCTATATGATCATATCCTGATGAACGTAGAGTTATAAACTTAATACCAATTTCTGCCAACCTATCAACTACCTTTTTAGAAAGATCATCTGTAACAAAGCAACAACAACCTATACAATCCTGAGCTAGATCAGTTGTCTCCAAAGAAAGATTTTTTTCAACAAAAATTAAATCATAATTATATGTATTATATTTTTTTAAATGTTCACGTTCATATTCTTTGGTGCTGTAAATAACTATTTGCATGTGGTGCATTCCTTCATAGGTCTCAAAAAACATTGCCTTCAATCAGATATTGTTCAACCTCTTCAAGATTAACTTGTAATCCATAAAGTCGTAAAGTATCTCCAACTTGTAGTCGAGTAGCCGATGAGAAATGAAAATCCTCAATTCCTTCGTGATTGATTGAGGCCAACAAAATCCCTTTTTTATCGAAGGCTAACTCTTTAATTGTCAGGCCAATTGCATAAGCATTTTCGGGTAAAGTGATAAATCTCTTTTGAAAATCACCCACCTCAGCAACTGTGCTTTCTGAACCTGAAATAATTTCGTGAAGCAACTGATATCGATTTTTACGAATTTGGTTTATCTCCTGCCAAATGTGTTGTACAGGCACTTGTAAAGTTGCTAACAAATGAGAAGCCAATGTTAAGCAAATTTCAAGACTGGCAGGTATGACTTCTGTAGCACCATAATCTTGCAGTTTTTCAAGTTCTGAATCATCTAGTGCCCGCACAAAAATAGGAATGGTTTTATGATGCATTCGGACTTGTTGCAATATCTTAAGATTGGCAGATATCTGTTCAAATGTGATTACCAAAGCATGTGCATTTTGTATTCTGCATGTTTGCAAAATTTCATAAAGCGATGCATCGCCATAAATGACGGGATATCCTAACGACTTTGCCTTTTGAACAAGATTTAAGTCAAAATCTATGGCGAGATAGGGAATATTTTCATTTTCCAATATCCTTGCTAAACCCTGACCAACACGGCCATAGCCACACAGAATGACATGTTTTTCCTGATCGACAAGAACTTGCACTGGTTTTGCCTTAGATTTATCTATTTTCTCTAGAGAAATCTTTCGCAAAACAATTTCTGCGATTTTTTCATTATATTTAAGAATGAAAGGTGCTAATGCCATACTAAATAACAATGCGCCTAATACAACTTGACCATATAATGATGGCAACAAGTGATAAGTCAATGCCAGTGCCAATAGTGCAAAACCAAATTCGCCGCCTTGTGCTAATACTAAACCCGTCCGTAATGCTTCCTTTGCGTTTCTTCCTGCCATCAATGACAACAGAAATATTAAAGCCGTTTTGAAAATTAGCAACGCTACCAGTAGCAAAAATGCCCAACTCCAAGTAATGGGTATCTCTCGAACATTAAAAAGCATACCAATAGAAATAAAAAACAAACCCATTAAAATATCACGAAATGGCCTAATGACTGCTTCTAACTGATGTCTTAATTCTGTTTCAGCGAGAATCATTCCTGCTAAAAACGCTCCTAAAGCCAATGAAAGGCCCATTTGTTGAGTTATCCATGCAGTACTCAAGGTAATGAGTAAAGCCGTTAAGGTAAAGAGTTCCAAGGAATGTGACCCAACAACTTCCCTAAATAAGGGTCTCATTATCCAACGTCCAATAACCAGTATGGCTAGAATAGCCACAAATGATTTAGCAATGACACTCCATAAAAGTATCAGTATAGGTTGGTCTGGAATTGCTAAACTGTAAATAAGAATAAAAAAAGGTATAGCGGCCAGGTCTTGAAACAATAAAATTGCGACAGAATGATTACCATGTAATGTATCCAGTTCTAACTGGTCAATTAATTGTTTTAATACAATGGCAGTTGAAGACATACTGACAATAGCACCCACGATAATTGCTTCTTGAAAAGTCATCCCTAGCCACATTGCAATAATGGTCGTAATTGCAGTAGTCAATATGACCTGTATACTGCCTAAACTTAATACTTGGCTTTTCATTTTTCGCAAGCGGGTGTAGGAGAACTCTAATCCCACCGTGAACATTAAAAACATCACACCAAAATCTGCTAGCTGGCTAATATTTTTAACATCTCGAATCCAACCAAAGGCATGCGGACCAACCAAACTGCCAACGAATAAGTAACCAAAAATAGGAGGTAATTTAGCGCGACGAAATAGAACGAGTATTGCAACAACAAGAAACAGGATAATAATAATGCTATTGAAAATACTTAAATTCATATAATTATTTCATTACTCATCAAATCGTTTAACAGAAATTATTTTAAAAGTTCCAAAAATTTTTAGGCGACTCTTTAGCAAATAGTTCTTTATGTAATTGACGTTTAAATTCTTGCATCTGAGGAGTTTCATTAGGATTTTTAAATGCGTCTTGATCGCGCCCTAAGCAATATATAAAGATTATATACCCAAATATCAAGTGGTATTTTTCGTTTAAACGAATTTTGTTTTCTTTTCATTTTTAAGATCCCTTCACATAGCGTTTCCATTTTTAACTCTGTTATATCGGGTTTGTTATACGCCTTCATTTTCATCTTCTGTTTCAGGCACAAACACACCAGCTTGCATTTGCCTCATTCTTGCATAAATGCCCAACCTTTTGCCAAAAGTGTCTCATGGGTACCGTCTTCAATGATTTCTCAGTTATAGAATCTAATGCTGAAGTTGCTTCATCTAAAATCCAAACCGGCGAATTTTTTAGTATGGCTCTGGCAATTGCTATACGTGGCGTTGGCCAGTATGGGTGGATTTGGGCTATTAGGCAATTGAAGCGATGCCTAAGATTCACTCATAATTTTATTGCGATGATTCTATCTATCGATATATGATTCAAAATCAAAATAATAGGAACTTTATGATGGCTCCAAAAAATAGACCGCCCATACATCCGGGAGAAATTTTACTCAAGGAATTTTTGGAACCTCTTGGGCTATCACAAAAACAATTTGCCGAACATTTAGGGTGGACATATCCCCGTCTCAATGAAATCGTTAATATGCATCGTGGGGTTACAGCAGACTCCGCCTTAGCATTCTCGGAAGCTTTCGGAATGGAACCTGAATTTTGGCTAAATCTTCAATGTAATTGGGATTTATGGCACGCCAGGAAAACCCATTTGCCAATAAAAGCACTGCAACAGATCAAAGAAAAAAGAAATAGATAATAAATTAATTTACCTCGTATACCGGTATATGATATAAAATATTCCTGAGATGAGGCGCTGGATTATAATTGATTTTCAATTATGCTATGCAATTTATTTGATATCCTCCTTATCATTTCATTGTAGCTAAGTATCAGAGATTGAACGCCCGGATGAGATTTTGTCAGTTTTGTTATTGGGCACGTCGAACGCGCCTTATTCTCAGCAATTTTGGTAAAATGCCTAGCATGCAAGGGTGATTAGCCTCGATAATGTCACAGTTTCTGATTTGCCAAAAGATTTTGACAATCCCATCATCGTGAGAGGTTCTAGAATGTCTAAAATGATTTCTCAAACAGATAATAAAAAAACTGTGCATCGCAATTTACCCGCAAAAGCATTATTAAATATTGCATTGGCTCGCGGAGAAGGAAAGCTAGCCCAAAATGGTGCGCTTTCAGTTACCACAGGACTTCGTACGGGACGCTCGCCACAAGATCGTTTTATTGTTCAAGATGAAGTCACAACAAATGAAGTCGATTGGGGAGCAATTAATCAATCTATTTCGACAGAATGCTTCGAAAGATTATGGCAACGTACACAAGAATATTTTAAAAAAAATACACATTTTATTTCTTATTTAGCTGTAGGGTCTGATGAAAATTATCAAATGCCTGTGACTGTCATCACAGATTTAGCGTGGCACCAGTTATTTTGTTACAACGCATTTATACGAACTTTTAAAACAGAAGATTCCGCTAAAACTTGGACACTTCTTAACGCTGCCCAACTTAAAACTGATCCTGAAAGAGACGGAGTTAAAAGTGATGCAGCATTGCTTATTGATTTTAAAAAACGAAGAATTTTGCTCTGTGGCTTACATTATGCGGGTGAAATGAAAAAAGCGATGTTTGCTGTAATGAATTTCTTACTTCCTCCCCAAGGTATTTTACCTATGCACTGTGCGGCAAATGTGGGTCATGATGGAGATGCCGCATTATTTTTTGGTCTTTCTGGAACAGGCAAAACAACCCTATCAGCTGATCCTGATCGCTATTTAATTGGTGATGATGAACATGGCTGGGGAGATAATGGTGTATTTAACTTTGAGGGTGGCTGTTACGCAAAATGTATCAATCTTTCCGCTGAACGCGAACCGCTGATCTGGCAAGCGATCCGAGATGGCGCGATTATGGAAAATGTAGTATTAGACGAAACTACTTTAGCGCCTCGTTATGACGATAGTAGTCTTACACAAAATAGCCGCGCCGCTTATCCTCTTGAACATATTGAGCGAAGAATGAAGCAAAATCGTGGCGGACAACCCACGGCCATCATTTTTTTAACGTGTGATCTTTATGGTGTTTTACCACCTGTTGCAAAACTCAGCAAAGAACAAGCTGCATATTATTTTCTAAGCGGTTATACAGCACTGGTTGGAAGTACAGAAGTAGGCCAAGGCAGCGGAATAAAACAAACATTCAGCACATGTTTCGGTGCTCCATTTTTCCCGCGGTCACCCGATGTGTATGCTAATTTGTTGATACATCACATCGAACGAACTAACTGCCCAGTTTATCTTGTCAATACAGGCTGGACAGGTGGAGCATATGGTGAAGGCGGAAAACGTTTTGATATTCCGACGACACGCACCATTATTAACGCTATTCTGAATCAAAAATTGGAGCAGGCGACTTATGAAGTAATGCCTGAATTTAAACTCGCGATTCCGACTTCTATCAAAGAAGTCGATCAAAAACTACTAAATCCTATCAATGCTTGGCGGAGTACAGCAGACTACAATGGACACGCTAAAAAATTGACAGAAGCATTTATTGCTAATTTTAAGAAGTTTAAGGTCTCACCTGAAATCATGGCCGCAGGTCCTGAGTTGACTTAAGGTATGAACCTTGCAATGCATATGAGAAAAAATGATAGTTATTATTGAAGCGTATCGTGCTGGATTACTAAAATTTAAAAATTGGTTACCTAATATAGTAGCTGGTTTAATTGTTGGAATTGTTGCTTTGCCTTTGGCAATGGCTTTCGCTATTGCTTCTGGAGTGAAACCTGAACAGGGTTTATATACCGCTATCATCTCAGCATTAATTGTAGGAATTTTTGGGGGTAGCCGTGTACAAATTGCAGGCCCTACGGGTGCATTTGTTGTTATTCTCGCTAGTATTACAGCTCAATATGGTGTTGATGGTTTACAGATAGCTACCTTATTTGCAGGATTTATCTTGCTGTTTATGGGCATTATAAAACTGGGAAGCGTAATTAAATTTATCCCTGATCCTGTGATCGTGGGATTTACCAGTGGGATTGGTGTTATTATTTTTGTAGGAGAATGGAAGGATTTTTTTGGATTACCAACGCAGCTTCCTTTAAATGCACATTTTCATCTAAAATTATTAGCTTTAATTAAAGCATTACCCAATCTTGATTTGGCGACGACAGGCTTAGCTTGCTTAAGCTTATTTTTAGTATGGATAACTCCAAAATTCTTAAGACGTATACCCGGACCTTTAATTGCTATGGCTGTTGCAACAGCGCTTCAGACTGTATTTCAATTTAAATCGGTTGCGACCATTGGCAGCACCTTCGGGGGTATTTCACAAGTTCTGCCTCGCTTTCATTTGCCCACCATACAACTAACATCTGCTTTAAATTTAATTGGGCCCGCATTTACCATTGCACTCTTGGGCGCTATTGAATCGCTATTATCAGCTACTGCAGCTGATGGTATGACTAAGACACGTCACCATTCTAATCAAGAATTAATTGGACAAGGCTTAGCAAATATTTTTTCACCCCTTTTTGGTGGATTTGCTGCAACCGGTGCAATTGCCCGAACTGCAACAAACATTCGAAATGGTGGTAATAGCCCCATTGCAGCCATCGTGCATTCTATTTTTTTAATTCTTGTTATTTTACTATTGTCGCCATTAGCAAAAGACATTCCACTTTGTACGCTGGCAGCAATTCTATTTGTCGTTGCTTATAATATGAGTGATATTCCTCATTTTATCCATATGACCAAACACGCTCCTCGGTATGATCTACTCGTGTTATTTACAACTTTTTTGCTAACGATATTCACTAATCTAGTGGTTGCTGTGAATGTGGGTGTTATATTAGCTATGTTACTTTTCGTTCGCCGGATGAGTCAGTTTGTTACAGTTGAAAAACAAGACCATGAAATGTTGAATGGTAAATTAATAGAAAAAGGTTTGACTCTGCCAAAAGATACCCTTGTCTACACCATTCAAGGGCCTTTCTTTTTTGGGGTAGCTGAAAAAATAGAACATGCCCTTGCAGTAACTCATTCTGACCCAAAAAATATTATTTTTCGTCTGAAGAATGTTCCCTTTATGGATATAACGGGACTACAGACATTTAGTGAAGTGATCGAACAGTTTCATAAAAGAGGAGTAACTGTTTATCTTTGTGAGGCAAATCCAAAAGTTACTCGAAAATTAGTTAAAATAGGAATTACACGTTGGATTAGTGAGGGGCGTATATTTGAGACGCTTATAGAGATAGTTAGAAGTTTACATTAATTAAATATTTGCTTTTTTGAATTTTAAAAAAGAGCATATGTAGAATTAATTTGAAAAAAATAGGATTGAAACCATGAACACATTACCAAAATGTCCGAAATGTAATTCTGAATTTACTTATAAAGACGGCATATTTTTTGTTTGCCCAGAGTGTTTATATGAATGGGCCAATGACGAAGATGAAGAAGCCCCTGAAAATACCTTAATTATTAAAGATGCAAATGGTAACACACTTCAGGATGGTGACACGGTCACCGTCATAAAATATTTAAAAGTAAAGGGTTCCTCATTTACGGTCAAAGTAGGAACTAAAGTAAAAAATATCAGACTTGTTAAAGGAGACCATGATATTGATTGTAAAATTGATGGTATTGGTCCTATTAAGTTGAAATCTCAGTTTGTAAAAAAGGTTTAGATAGATGTGTTATTGGGCTAACTCCGTGAATCAACAATAAAAGATAACTCAGATGAATTATGATAAAATATTATAGAACTAGGCAGGGAAGGATCAAAGGGACTTAAAAATTGGATTATTCTTTCAGTTCAAGGTGGCTAAGACATGAACAATTAAACTACTCAAGTCAATAGCGTTTGTATTATGATCAATCGTATTACAAGTTATTATAGAACAACCGCTCTGCTTTAATGCTTCATAAGAATTTTTTGCGAATAACGCATGAATTCCTATACAAATAACCGATTTGACCTCTGATTTTTTTAGATGTTTTATAGCTTCAATCATTGTATTACCGGTTGATATAATGTCATCAATCAAAACTACCGTATGAAATCGGAATTCATGAATCTGTGGAATAGACACTTCCACTTCTCTGTCTCCGCGTCTAATTTTCTGTAAAATTAAATAAGGAATGTTAGCACTGTCTGCAATACTTGAAACCCACTGTTTGCTTTCAGCATCAGGACCTATAATAATTGGATTTTTTACATTGCCCTGTATCCATTTAACAATTTTTTCTTTTGCATGCAGAGTAAAAGTTGGCGTTGTATAAACTTCATCGAGATATTTGTATCGATGTAAATGAGGATCAATTGTCAGTAACCAATCAAAATTCTGTGATAATAAATCTGCAAAATATCGTGATGAAATACACTCACCCGTACTGAAATTCTTATCCTGGCGCATATAGGCTAAATACGGCGCTATTAATCCAATTTTTTTTGCACCTAACTCTTTCACTGTTCTTGAAAAGAATAACAATGGTAATATTTTATTATTAGGATAGTTTAAACTCGTCATCACAATCACATCTCGGTTTTGCACATCAGAATTAATTTTTATAAATGTTTCACCATCAGGAAAGTCACGCAAAACAGCATCTCCAATTTCTAGATTACAATTTTCGATTACTTTGTCGGATAACTGGGAAGGAGAAAATAATGAAAAAATAATGGCATTCATTCCGCATCCTCAAAGCATGAGATAATATCTTGTCTTTCTTGAATAAATGATAGCGCGTATCTAAGTTCACCCTTTGTTTCTGAATGTATAGTGAAAAGAGGATCATCTTTGCTGACTTTATCTGTAAGGCGAATATGTAAATCTACGCCTGCAGATTTAGATTGGGGTGCGCCCGCTAATTTCGCAATTTTTGCTAATTTTCTATTATCGATATTTTTGATTATGCCTGATTTGTATGAATGAATAGTATGAGTATAAACAGATTTGGGAATATCACGCATGCCACCTTGAGCCTCACATATCGCTTGAAATTTTTTCCATGCGAGTCCGCTATCAAGAATGTTTTTTGCAATTAATTCTCCTTGACCTAGTTCAACTGTTGGTGAAAATTCCAACACACTGCCTGCAAGCACTAAAGCACGTTCGCGTAGATCTTGAGGTGCGTCATCTTTTCCTTGCAATACAGACAATACATCACGTGCTTCTAAAGCTGGACCAACACCACGACCAATAGGTTGAGAACCGTCTGTAAACACTACACGCACTTTCATGCCTAGTTTATTTCCTATTGTTTCTAAATATTGTTTTAAAACAGTCGCCGTTTTTAAACTTCGGACTTTTGCTGTATTACCAATAGGAATATCAATAACCACATGATTAGAACCTGCTGCAATTTTTTTTGATAATATAGAGGCTACGAGCTGACCTTCACTATCCAAATCGAGCACTTTTTCAATTCGTATCAAAATATCATCAGCTGGACTCAATGCGACAGAACCACCCCAAATGATACAACCATTTTCTTTTTCAACTATTTTGCGCATGGTAGGAATGTCGATCTCGACTGGTGCAAATATTTCCATGGTATCAGCTGTACCGGCAGGTGAAGTGATGGCACGGGAAGAAGTCTTGGGTATAGTTAAACCAAATGCAGCCACAATAGGTACGACTATTAATGTCGTACGATTGCCAGGCACCCCACCCACACAATGTTTGTCAACAACACATTCAAAAGGCCATGTTAAACGCTCGCCTGTGTTAACCATCGCTTGGGTCAACTCAATAATTTCTGTAGTATTTAATCTATCTCCAGCACAAGCTGTTAAAAATGATGCAATTTGAATGTCTGATAAATCTCCAACCAATACATCGTTTATAATAGATTGGATCTGCCGAGGATAGAATTGATGATTATAGATTTTGGCGTGAATATAACTCAAAGAATCGAGTGGCTTTGGATGAGATAAAAATATCATATCATCAGGCGAAGCTCCTAAAAGGGTCCAAGCATTTTTCGATAAACTTGCTTCTTCTCTGCTTAAAAGTTCAGACTCAATCGTGTTTAAAGTAGCAATAATAATCTTGTCACCAAAAGTAATTTGAATTCGAGCTTGAGCTTCGAACCCTTCAGCACGGCAAATAGGACAATCTTGTCGCATATAAATAATATTTTCTTTATAGGTATCAATGCCAAGATATTTGAGGCGTAAAGAATATTGCCGCATTTAATTACAGCTCTTCCGTTTGCAAGTACACAGGTATTTCACAGTCCCATGCTAATTCCTTTTCTATTATGTTTTTCAAGGACTGAGCGGCTTCCGGCTCACCATGGGTGATAAAGGTTTTTATGGGTGGTGTGGTAATTTTTTTTAACCAGGCCAATATTTCTTGATAATCAGCATGTGCTGATGTGTTACTAAGTTCAATCACTTCTGCTCGTATCGGAATCATTTGGCCATGAATTTTAACCTCAGATTCCCCATTAACCATCCGTGCACCACGCGTACCACCCGCCTGATAACCGGTAAATAAAATGGTATTGCGGTAATCTTGAGCAAATTGTTTCAAATGATGAAGAACACGTCCGCCTGTCGCCATCCCACTTGCAGAAATAATGATGATTGGGTATTGATAATTATCAATAGCTTTGGATTCTTCAACTGTGTTGGTATAAGTAGCACCGGCACAAATGTCATAACACTGCTGCTTAGAGAACTTATATTCGTTAGCATAGTTACAGAAAATTTTAGTAGCACTCACCGCCATTGGGCTATCTAAAAAGACAGGTATATCTGGTATTTTGTTTGTTTTTTTTAACTGGTAAATAAAATACAAAATGCTTTGCGCTCTCCCCACAGCAAATGCAGGAATTATAACAGAACCACCTCGTTTTGCGGTTTTAGTAATTACTTTCCCCAACTGATCGATAGGATTAATCGCTTCATGCAGACGATTGCCGTACGTAGCTTCCAACACTAAATAATCCGTTGATTGAACAATAACAGGAGGATTCATCACGGGATCATGTGGTCTACCTAAATCACCACTAAATAAAAGTATACGATTATGATGTTTTATACGTACAAATGATGATCCAAGAATGTGACCAGAACGTGTTAACTGAAAACTCAGATCATCATCTAGGTGATATTCTAATCCGAAATTAACAGTATGAAAAAAGTGTAATGAACGCTCAGCATCCTCTTGTGTATAAAGTGGCAATGCTGGATGGTGCTTTGAATAACCTTGCTCATTTGCAAACCGGGCTTCTTCCTCTTGCAGATGACCACTATCTCTCAAAAGAATCTCACATAAATCTCTTGTAGCAGAACTACAATAAATTTTGCCTGAGAAACCATTCTTTACCAGCAAAGGTAAATAACCTGAGTGATCGATATGAGCGTGAGTAAGTATAACCGCATCAATCTTATGAGGATCAATGGGTAAATTACTCCAGTTACGCAAACGAAGTTCTTTGTAACCTTGGAAAAGACCGCAATCAATTAATATTTTTTTAGAATCTGAGGCTAATAAATATTTAGAACCCGTAACGGTCCCTGTGGCACCCATAAATGTGAGTTGCATAGATATCCTTTCAGTGCCTGCTTCTTGCAGAGTTAAATTTCAAAAAAAAATTATAAAAGATTCCAATAAGTTTTAGCTGACTCTTTATCAAATAATTTTTTATGTAATTCATGTTTAAATGCTTGCATATGGGGTGTCTGATTATGACGTTCAAATGCCTCTCTATTCTCCCAAAGAGAATACAATACAAACTCTTGATGATTATCGGTTGACTGATGGATATTATAAATAATACAGCCTTCATCTTGACGCGATTTCGTCATCAATTCTTTAAGAAAGTTTAGAACGTGGTTTTCAGTCCCTTCTTTTGCCAAACCCGCTACTATAAAAGCATAGTATCTATCATCCATAAACTATTTCCTTAATGTCTATAAAATAAGTGACACTTAAAGTATATATCAAATCGTAAATCGTAGTTTAAAAAATGGTAGCAGTGATCATGAAAGTTTTGATCATTGCTTAATATAATTATGATATATTTTATTATAATTATATAAAAAATAAATATCATATACAGGAAATGCAATGGAAAAACCTATTTATAATGGCTTGTCTGAAATTGAGGTCGTTAAAAAACTTAAGGAACAGGGATACAATGAGCTCCCAGCCACAATAAAACAACGAAATTGGTTAACAATTGCGTTAGAAGCCATTCGGGAACCCATGATCTTACTTCTGCTCATCGCAGGAGCCATTTATTTGGTTTTAGGTGATCCAAAAGAAGCCATTGTTCTTCTCATCTTTGTAGCGGTCATTATTGTAATTCTGGTCTTTCAACAGAGAAAGACAGAACACGTGTTAGAAGCATTGCGGGACTTAACCAGTCCACGTGCATTAGTGATTCGAGATAATATATACAAACGAATCGCTGGAAGGGAGGTTGTTGTAGAGGATATTGTTGTTCTGAAAGAAGGTGATCGTATTCCAGCTGATGCTATTTTATTAACATGTCATGATTTAAGAGTTAATGAGTCCATGTTAACGGGAGAAGCTATTTCTGTTAGCAAAAAAAAGTCAGATGACAACATACCAAAAAACCAACAACCAGGTGGCGATAATTTACCTTATGTGTATTCGGGAACGATGGTGACACAAGGACAAGGAATTGCAAAGGTGATTGCCACAGGCACAAAAACTGAAATTGGTAAAATTGGAAAAGTTATTCAAGAAATCAAACCAGAAAAAACCCCTCTCCAAAAAATGACAGGTCGATTAGTTAAAAATTTAGTAATTTTAGGATTAAGTTTATGTACCATCATTATCATAATATATGGTTTTACAAGAGGATCATGGCTTGGTGGGATATTGGCTGGTATCACCTTTGCC
This sequence comes from Gammaproteobacteria bacterium, assembly GCA_013697705.1. Lineage (NCBI taxonomy): Bacteria > Pseudomonadati > Pseudomonadota > Gammaproteobacteria > Gammaproteobacteria bacterium. The sequence goes on from JACCWJ010000024.1 coordinate 57,086, forward strand.
ATGGCAACACTTCCAGAAGAATTTCCCGTTATATTAACGGTCTTCTTTGCTTTAGGTGCATGGCGAATATCTAAACTGCAAGTACTTACAAGACAAATCCCCGCTATCGAAACTCTAGGCGCTACCACTGTATTATGTGTGGATAAAACAGGAACGTTAACTCTAAATCAAATGAGGGTGGATGAATTATTTATTGACAAAGCCTATACCGTGGATTTTGTTAATGAGCCTGTATTACCCAGTAAATACCATGATATTGTGGAATTTAGTATCTTAGCTAGTGAAATAGAGCCATTTGATGCTATGGAAATAGCAATTCACAAATTAGGTGAACATTACTTAAAAGATACAAAACATTTGCACGCAGATCGAACTTTAATTCATGAATACGAACTCACACCCGATTTACTGGTGATAACACATGTATGGAAAATACCTGATCAATCCGATTATATCGTTGCAACAAAAGGATCACCTGAGGCTGTATATAAACTTTGTCACCTTGATGAAGAAACTACAAAACAGCAATCTAATTATGCAAACTCCATGGCAAAAAAAGGCTTACGTGTTCTAGGTGTAGCTAAGGCGATTTTCACTGGTGACCACTGGCCAAAAACACCTCAGGGATTTAAATTCGAATTTTTGGGGTTGGTTGGTTTGTCTGACCCTGTTCGTCCCTCTGCAAAACACGCTATTGATCATTGCCATCGTGCAGGGGTTCGTGTGGTGATGATAACTGGTGACTATCCCACAACTGCATTAGCTATTGCGAAACAATTAGGCATGCAAAAACATGATGAAATTATTACGGGAAATGAAATTGTAAAAACTACAGATGATAGTTTGAAAGAACAAGTGAATAAAACAAATATCTTTGCACGCATACTGCCAAGACAAAAATTGAAAATTATTCATATACTAAAATCGAATGATGAAATTGTTGCTATGACAGGAGATGGAGTCAACGATGCACCTGCGTTAAAAGCAGCGCATATTGGCATTGCCATGGGGCAAAGAGGAACCGATGTTGCTCGTGAAGCATCATCTATTGTATTACTCAATGATGATCTCTCATCTATCGTAGAAGCTATAAAACTTGGAAGAAGAATTTTTAATAACATTAAAAAGGCAATGGCTTATATTTTTGCTGTTCACATTCCTATTGCAGGGCTTACTCTCATTCCCTTAATAGTGGGTTGGCCATTGTTATTTTTCCCAATTCATATCGCATTTTTGCAACTTATCATTGATCCCGCTTGTTCAATTGCCTTTGAAGCAGAACCTGAAGAAAAAAACATCATGAATCGACCACCCCGAAAGTTACAAAGGTCTATATTTAGTCGTCGCATGATAGTGCTTAGTATCATTCAAGGGATCATCGTACTCATCATTAGTCTTAGCATTTATGGTTCCGCACTTTATATCAATAAAACAGAAGACGAGGCGCGTGCACTCGCTTTTACGACCCTTGTTATCGCAAATCTTTGCTTAATACTTACTAATCGTTCCTGGTCAGGCACAATTATAGAAAACATTCAAAAGCCTAATTCAGCTATGTGGTGGATCATTGGAGGAGCCCTCGTCTTAATAAGTGCAGCATTATTTATTCCATTCATGCGACACTTATTTCACTTTGATTTCCTACACCTCAATGACATCATTCTTTGCTTAACAGCAGGCATTTTTTCGATTGTATGGTTCGAGTTAATTAAAATTATTAGCAAAAAATTTAAACTTAAACTTGATGAATGATGATCAGTTTTCAACTATAAATTTGCCTTCAAAAGTGATGGGTAGAGTTAACATAAAAATTGCGAAAAATACTGCATAAGGTAATAAGTTCAAAATCTCCTTAAAAAATGTGGTTATCATTGCATTATGCTCCAAAAAAATTGATCGCCGCAGGTTTTGAATATCTTCATCAGGTTACAAGACGCACACCATCATTTGAATAAATATAAATATTATTACGACCAGTTGATTTACCGCTGCTGCAGCGCTAGATCTGCTTGCTTGATTAAAACATTAGTAGACATATCCACGGTGGGAATTATGGCTGTGATACCTATGGTAATTGTCACTAAAGGAGAAATTTTTGAATCCGCATTTTCTAGAGCCAGTTTTTTTAACTCCAGCATAATAGTTTTAGCAAGCATAACCGCATTATCAAGAGAATCATCTGGGATAATAATAATGAATTCATCGCCCCCAAAACGGGCCACAAAATCTCCTGCTCTCCTGACACATTTAATGAATACGTTTGCTATCTCACTTAGTGCCCTATCACCTGCTTGATGTCCATACAAATCGTTGTATTGTTTAAAATAATCAAAATCGATAAACAATAGTGACAATGAATGATGAGCGCGCATAGCCCGACGCCATTCCTTCTCTAGGACTTCTTCAAAATAGCGTCTATTGGCCACATTAGTTAGTTTATCGTAATGGCTTAAATGCGCTAATAATGCATTTTCCATTTTTACTAAATTAGATAATATAAATTGTTTGCGCGCATTGGATTCATTGAAGTAACTCGCAATTAGGCATAAACAAGCGGCGGCAGATAAAATATAATTATTCCCAGATAAACTCCAGTAGTAATGTAGAGGTGGGTTAATGCCACTAAAGAGATAGCCGATATTAAAAATAAGTAAGACCATTATCGAGGCGTACAAGATAATACGAAATTGCAATCTAGGGAGTGTTGTTATAAACAATAGTGTGAATGTTAAGCTTTGATAAAGCAAGTCTTTCATGTATAGCGGAATAATGGCAGCAATTATCACTAAACTCACCATGATAATAAAAGAAAAAACAAGAACATAATATTGGTGAAAGTAATAAAAGTATTTTGTGAAACTCATACTCGCCAATATGAGTAATAATGGGGTAGTAATGAATAATCTTACTGTAAGCGAGGTAAAATCATTAGGAAAAAAAGCCAAATCAAAAACACTACTGGCAGCAAAAAAAATCAAACCTAAAAATAGTGTAATTCTTGCTCTAAGTTGGTTATTTTCATTATAAGAAGCTTGGAACTCTTCTTCCAAGAGTATCGGAAAAGCTTGAACACTTATTTTTTTGTGAAGCAAAGAGTTAAGAAGTCCTATCCTGCTTTGGATATTCTCTGGATCGATTCTGCTTTCAATATCGTTAGTCTTCATATATGGTCACATCATCGCAATGGTTAATTGGCAGTGTCTCTAAGAAAGACTAGTATATTCTAATCATTATGGATTTTATACTTAAGGACTTAGTATGTATATAGAACATAGAGAGCGTCACCTTATTAAACGTATAGGCTGGTTACGCGCTGCTGTCCTAGGAGCAAATGATGGAATTATTTCTACCTCAAGCTTACTAATAGGGGTCGCAACTGCCCATACATCATATAGAGGTATACTCGTTGCGGGAATTGCCGGATTAATTGCAGGCGCAATGTCCATGGCAGCGGGTGAATATATTTCAGTGAGCTCTCAAGCAGACACTGAAAAAGCTGATCTAAAACGAGAAAAAATGGAACTAGAAACTGATGCAGCATCTGAACTTAAAGAATTAGCATCCATATATGTAAAACGGGGCCTTGAACTATCTCTAGCCAAACAAGTTGCCAGCCAACTGATGGCTCATGACGCTTTGGGAGCACATGCTCGTGATGAACTGGGCATTTCAGAAATTCTAATTGCACGTCCCTATCAAGCAGCATTTTCCTCAGCTTTCAGTTTTACCGGCGGTGCTTTATTGCCTCTATTAGTCACTATAATTACACCTACCTTTTATTTAGTTCCGATACTTTCGATCATGACTATTCTATTCTTGGCAATGCTTGGTGGATTGGCTTCAAAAGCAGGCGGCTCTTCAATGAAGACAGGTTCGTTCCGAGTTGCGCTTTGGGGATCTATTGCAATGCTTATTAGTGCTGGCATTGGTTCTTTTTTGGGAATAGCAATATAAATGTAAAAAGAGTATTGATATGAGTTTTCTAGGTGAATACATGCCATAGCTAATTACCTAATTCAATTGCTTGCTTATTTTCCAAAGTTTTTTTCTTCTCCCCCTGTTGAACTGTTGTAACATTAAATTTTTTTGCTTGTTGCAGTATTTTTTGCCTCGCCAAATTTATAATAACTAGCTTACAGTACTGCACCTAACTTCGAAATACCTTATGATCTAGCCCCGACTTCACGGACACCCCATTCCATGGTGCCTCAATTTATTTATTTAAATGGGTATGGAAATGGGTGACCCCTAAGACATTAACTGTAAGTTATTAGCCATTGGCTTGATTACAAATTCTGTCAGCTAGCATGTTTTACGATAGCCTTAACAGAGG